>JAQXXN010000054.1 GCA_029226085.1 Thermoflexaceae bacterium | reverse complement strand
TGCACTGGCAAAAGAACAGATAAAGAAGGAAGAAAAGAAAGCAGAGCCGGAAAAAGAATTCGGATTTATTTCCGTTTCGGCAGGCGAAGGCTTAAGCGAAATCTTTAAGGGCCTTGGAGCAGATTATGTTATTGAAGGCGGTCAGACCATGAATCCGAGTACGGAAGACATGCTTCTTGCAATTGACAAGGTAAATGCCAGAAATATTTTTATTCTGCCGAACAACTCCAATATTATACTTGCAGCATCCCAGGCAGCATCCATTGTGGAAGACAAGAATATTATCGTGGTTCCTACCAAGACCGTTCCACAGGGAATTTCTGCCATGATCAGCTTTGAAATGAATAAGTCAGTTGAAGAAAATCTTTCGGACATGGAAGAGGCAATCAGTAATGTAAAGACCGGCCAGGTAACATATGCCGTCCGTGATACCGTTATTGATGATAAGGAAATCAAAGAAAATGATATCATGGGCATCGGTGACAAGACCATTCTTTCTGTTGGCAAGGATATTGCAGAGACAACACTGGATCTCATCGACCAGCTGGTAACGGATGAATCAGAATTTATCAGCATCTACTATGGCGCAGACGTTTCTGAAGAGGATGCAGAGCATCTGATGGCTTTAGTTGAAGAAACATATCCGGATATTGAGATTGCACTGGAAGTTGGCGGACAGCCGGTTTACTATTATATCATATCCGTGGAATAAAATTACTTAGCAGGATGATGACATGCTTATTACGGAAATTAAAGGAATCGGTGAAAAAAATCAAAAATTATTCAATAAGCTGGGAATATTCCGGGTGGAGGACCTCCTGGAATATTATCCCAGAAGCTATGATACTTTTGAAGAGCCTGTATATATCCGGGATATTGAAGAGGCAGGAATTTATGCTGTCTATGGTGAGATATCCGGGAATGTGGATATTTTAAGACGTGGCAGTCTTCAGATTGTATCTGCACTGATAAAAGATTATAACGGCAATGGACTCCGGGTTTCCTGGTTTAACATGCCTTTCCTAAAGACGACCCTGAAACGAGGCATGCGCTTTGTATTTCGAGGTCGTATTGTTTTTAAACAGGGAGCTCTTGTAATGGAGCAGCCAAAGATGTATACGCCGGGAGATTATGAACTGAAATTAAGACAAATGCAGCCGGTTTATCACCTGACGGCAGGTTTAACCAATAATCTTATGATTAAGTCCATGCGGCAGGCGCTGGAACTGGTGGATATCTGTCATGAATACATGCCGTTTGAAATCCGTCAGGAATACAAATTGATGGATTATTCAGAGGCAGTGAAGAAAATTCATTTCCCGGAAAATCAAAATGAATATATCCGTGCGAGAAAGAGAATTGTTTTTGATGAATTCTTTTTCTTTATTCTTGCCCTAAAACAGTTAAAATCAGCCAATACGACTGCAGTGAACCAGTATAAAATCGTTAATGATAAAAGGACGGATGAATTGATTGCTTCCCTTCCATACCGTCTTACCAATGCGCAGAATAAGGTATGGGATGAAATCCAGAGGGATATGGCAGGAGGCAGGCTCATGAACCGGTTAATTCAGGGAGATGTGGGTTCAGGTAAGACAATCGTGGCAGTTCTTGCACTGATGAATACTGCTTATGCAGGTTATCAGGGAGCTATGATGGTTCCCACGGAGGTTCTGGCAAAACAGCAGTATGAATCCGTGTGCAGACTGTTTGAAGAACATGGTATTTCTCTTTCCGTGGGGCTTCTCATCGGTTCTCTTTCATCAAAGGAGAAAAAATCGGTATATGAAAAGCTTGCGTCGGGAGAGATTCAGATTCTTATCGGAACCAATGCACTGATTCAGGAAAAAGCAGTTTATAAGAATCTTGCCCTTGTTATTACGGATGAGCAGCATCGTTTTGGAGTTAACCAGCGAAAAGCACTGGCAGAAAAGGGAATCCGCCCAAATGTGATTGTCATGAGTGCAACACCGATTCCGCGTACACTGGCGATTATTTTGTATGGCGACCTTGATATATCCATAATTGATGAGCTGCCAGCTGACAGGCTGCCTATTAAAAATTGTGTGGTAGATGAGACATTTCGTGAGAAAGCCTATTCTTTTATCGAAAAAGAAGTAAAAAAAGGAAGACAGGCATATGTCATCTGTCCGATGGTTGAAGACAGTGAGGGAATGGAAGCAGAAAACGTAACGGACTATTCCAGAGAACTTTCCGAGCGTTTTCCGGATTTCTCCATAGGATGTCTGCATGGAAAAATGAAAGCAGATGCCAAAAATTCCGTGATGGAAGATTTTGCAAAAGGAAACATCGATATTCTTGTGGCGACAACTGTAGTGGAGGTTGGTGTAAATGTACCAAATTCCACGGTAATGATGATAGAAAACGCAGAACGGTTCGGTCTTGCCCAGCTTCATCAGCTGCGAGGACGTGTGGGAAGAGGACAGTTTCAGTCCTATTGTATCATGATGTCCGGTACCAAAAAGCAGGATACCATAAAGCGGCTTAATATCATGAATCAGTCCAATGATGGATTTTTTATTGCATCAGAGGATTTAAAGTCAAGAGGACCCGGTGATTTGTTCGGTATACGCCAGAGTGGAGAGCTGGATTTTGGCCTGGGAGATATCTTTAATGATGCTAATGAACTGAAAAATGCAAGTGATTGTGTAAAGAAATATCTGGATGGAGGGTATGCTGTTTCCGGGAAAGAAAAAGGTGTCATTGAGGACAAATTGGGAGAATATGGGAGAAAATGCTTGAATAAATTAAATATTTAGATTATTATGTAACCGGAGTTATTATCGAATCAGGATAGGATTTTAGTATGAAGTTATACATTGTAAGGCACGGAGAAACCGAATGGAACAAAGAAAGAAAGCTGCAGGGACAGAGCGATGTGCCGCTGAATGAATATGGCAGAACGCTTGCACAAAAGACTGCAGAAGCTCTTTTGGATGTGCCATTTGACATTGTGTTCAGCAGTCCGCTTAGCAGGGCATATGAGACAGCACAGATTCTTGTGGGAGAACGTAATACCAGGATTGTAAAAGAGGATAATCTTATGGAGATTTCCTTTGGAGTGGATGAAGGGGTTCCTTCGGATAAGCTGGGAGAGAATTTCTCGAATTTCTTTTTTGCACCGGAAAAATATGTTCCGTCTGAAGGCGGAGAAACCTATGAGGAATTGTGCAGGAGGGCAGAAGCGTTTCTTAAAGAGCAGATTTATCCTTTACGAAGTACCGGAAAGAATGTTCTGGTGGTAGCACATGGCGCTATGAATAAGGCACTGATGCTTAATTTAAAGCATCTTGGAATCGCAGATTTCTGGAAAGGCGAGTTTCAGAGAAACTGTTGCGTAAATATATATGAACTGACAGAGCATACATTTACCGTCATTGAAGAAGCAAAAATATATTATGAGGGTGAAACAACGAACTATCTGGAAAAATAATGGAGCAGGAATAAAAAGGGGAACAGAATTTTGAGAGTTATTGCAGGAAAGGCTAGAAGCTTAAAGTTAAAAACAACGGAGGGAATGGACACAAGACCTACCACGGACCGCATAAAGGAGACATTGTTTAACATGCTTCAGGCAGATATCAGCGGATGTGCTTTTCTGGATTTATTTGCAGGAAGCGGTGCCATTGGCATTGAGGCATTAAGCAGAGGTGCCAGGGAAGCAGTATTTGTGGAACAAGCAAAAGATGCCTGCAACTGTATCCGGGAGAATCTTACCGTTACCCGTCTTGTGGATTATGCAAAGGTAATGGAATGTGATTGTCTTACGGCAATAAGCCGTTTATCCGGTCATGAACCATTTGATATTGTTTTTATGGACCCTCCATATAACCATGATCATGAGAAAGTTATGTTAGAAAGGCTAAAGGATTCCGATATCATTGATGAATATACGAAAATTATATTTGAGGCAAGTCTTGCAACAGATATTAATTTTGTGGAGACAATGGGATTTGAAATCGTGAAAATCAAAGAATATAAAACTAATAAGCATATTTTTGTAAAGATAAAGAGGGATTAAGATGAGAACAGCAGTTTACCCTGGAAGTTTTGATCCGGTTACCATGGGACACCTGGATATTATAAACCGTTCAGCACTTCTTGTTGATAAATTAATTGTGGGTGTTTTGAATAATAATTCAAAATCACCATTGTTTTCTGTGAATGAACGTGTTAATATGTTGAAAGAAGTAACAAAAGATATACCCAATGTAGAGGTAATGAGTTTTTCCGGATTACTTGTGGATTTCTTGAAGGAACTTGATGCGAAGATAGTAATCAGGGGACTTCGTGCAGTTACGGATTTTGAATACGAACTTCAGATGTCACAGACCAACCGGCTTTTAGACAACTCCATTGACACGATTTTCCTGAACACTAATCTTAAATATTCTTATTTGAGTTCCAGTGTGGTAAGGG
The DNA here is from genome assembly GCA_029226085.1 of Thermoflexaceae bacterium. GTDB lineage: Bacteria > Bacillota > Clostridia > Lachnospirales > Lachnospiraceae > MGBC120314. The sequence goes on along the minus strand of JAQXXN010000054.1, from coordinate 4,887 downwards.
AAGTTGCGCGATATGGAGGAGATATCAGTAAGTTTGTACCGGAACAGGTGATTTCAAGGGTTTACGAGAAGTGCGGAGTTAATAAGGAGATTATCAGATGAGTAAGATTGACCAGATTATTTCAGAAATGGAAGAGTATATTGAAGGATGTAGTCCGTTTCCGTTATCTTCGACCAAGATTGTGGTTGTAAAAGAAGAATTGGAGGAAATGATTAGCGAGCTTCGTCTTAAGACTCCTGATGAAATAAAGAAATATCAGAAGCTTCTTGCAAACAAGGATCAGATTCTCAATGATGCCAATGAACAGGCCAGAAGTATCATTGAAGCTGCCCAGATTCACACGAATGAGCTTGTAAATGAACATGAAATCATGCAGCGGGCATATGAGCAGGGACAGCAGTACATTGATCAGGCAAAGATGGAAGCAGAGAATATTTTAAACCGTGCAGTGGAGGATGCCAATACTATCCGTTTTAACGCCGTAAAGTATACCGATGACATGTTATCAAAGCTTCAGCTTATCATTGAACACTCTGTTCAGGCTAATACAAGCCGTTATGAGGCACTGATGGGTGATTTAAATAAGACACTTGAGGTTGTCATCAGCAACCGTGAGGCATTACGGCCTCAGGAAAATGATAATCAGCAGCAATATCCGAATGAAGAGGAATATAACGGGGATGCACCGGTCAATCAGTAAGAGAACATTTTATCCCAGATGAATTTTAAATACATATGCAAGCAGATACCAGCTGATAAATGTAAGGAGAGCCAGCAGGAGTTTATTGCATATGTATTTTTTTATGCTTAAATCACTTCCCTTTATGAAGGTATTGGACTGAAAGGCACAGGATAAGCCGCCGAAAGCGTTGATTACCAGTACAAGCGGAATCAGAATGTCTTTCTCTAAATTGGTATTTACGGCGTAACGGATTCCGGTTGTTATTTCCATGGAACCGATAAACAGACATTTAAGAATCGGTCCACGGATTGGAAAATTACTTGCAAAAGCAGCAAAAATAGAGAAAATAATGATATATGCTCCAAGCTTTAAGATATTAAGAATACTGTTTGTCATGGCATTGTCAAATGTCTCAAAGCTTAATGGCATTAGAACAGCTTCTGTTTGGGATGTGTAAGATACTTTTTCTGTAATGAAAAGGTATATCAGGATGAGAAATACCGGGATATAATTTACAAGAAGAATCCCATACGGAAAGGTATCAATCTCAAGGCTGGACAAAGAAATGTAGGATATTACAAATGCCGGACTTGAAATATTACAGCACGCAAGAAGCAGATAGGCTGCACTTTTGGAAATCCGTTTCTGGCGGTACATGGAAGAAACGGCATAAGCTCCCATGGGATACCCGCAGAATAAGCCAATGAGAGTTGTGTATAGCAGAGGGTTCTTTATGGTGCTTCCATATACATTCTGAATTAAATATGATATAATCATGAACGGAAGTAATGTGGGAACAATCACATCAAACCACAGATTCAGTCCACAGACTGCACCACTTAATGCAGTTTTGGGATTGATTACGAGAATTAACATAAATACGATTAATAACAGGATTTTTTTATTCATTTCATCACCTAATAACAATATATCTTTTTGGGAGGCATTTATGACAAAAATATTGAATAATCTGGAACCGGCAAAAGTGTTTTATTTTTTTGAGGAACTTTGTGCAATTCCCCATGGTTCAGGTAATACGGATGCAATCAGTGAGTATTGCGTGGAGTTTGCAAAACAGAGGAATTTAAAGTGTATTAAGGATGAAAATAATAATGTAATTATTTTTAAGGATGCTTCAGCAGGATATGAAGAACATCCGGGTGTTATCATACAGGGACATCTGGACATGGTTTGTGAAAAGACGACCGATTCTTCCCATGATTTTACGAAAGAGGGTCTTTCCCTGTATGTGGAGGATGGATTCGTCAAGGCAAAGGACACGACCCTTGGCGGTGATGACGGAATTGCCGTGGCATATGCGCTTGCAATTCTGGATGATGACAGCCTTCTGCATCCTGCTATTGAAGCTGTTTTTACTGTCGATGAAGAAATCGGGATGCTTGGGGCAGATGCAATGGATATGTCCCCATTAAAGGGAAAATACCTTTTAAATATCGATTCTGAGGAGGAAGGCGTTTTCCTGACAAGCTGTGCAGGCGGACTTACCGCCGGAATCAGGATTCCTGTAACATATGAAGAGATTTCTGAAGATGTCATGGAATGTGAAATAGAAATTTCCGGTCTTCTTGGCGGACATTCCGGGACAGAAATCATCCGGGGAAGGGCAAATGCCCATAAGCTTCTTGGAAGGCTTTTGTTGCGCTTAAATAACACTGTGCGTTATGGTATTTCTGAACTTTTTGGCGGAACAAAGGATAATGCCATTGCATGTAATGTCAGGCTTAAGGCTTTCGTGGTAAAAGAGGATTGGAACAAACTTACAGAGGAGCTGTCAACATATAACAGAGAGCTTCTTTCGGAGTATCGAAACTGTGATGATAATATTAAGATTACAGTAACCGAAACCGGAAAGACTGACGGCAGGATTATCAGTGCCAAATCAAGGGAATTTTTGACATTTATTCTTGTAAATGCACCAAACGGTGTAATGAAAATGTCTTCAGACATGGAAGGTCTGGTAGAAACTTCACTGAATTGTGGAATCTTAAGGCTGGAAGAGGACTTTATCCGAGTGGGATTTTCTATTCGAAGTTCCGTCGAATCTGCAAAATGGGCGTTATATGAACAACTGGAATATCTGGCAGAATTTCTTGGATGTGAGTGTGAATACAGCGGAAATTATCCGGGCTGGCAATACCGTCCGGATTCGAAGCTTCGTGAAATCATGCTTTCAGTATATGAGGAACAGTATGGTAAAAAGCCGGAAGTAACAGCAATTCATGCAGGTCTTGAATGCGGAATTTTTGCAGATCGTCTGCCGGGAATCGATATTGTATCTTTCGGACCGGATATTCTGGATATTCATACCACCAAGGAACGGTTGTCCATTGAATCCGTGGAACGGGTGTGGAAGTTTACGGTGGAGGTTTTAAAGAGACTTTGATTTTCAATGGCTCATATATTTAAATGAGCAGTTTTGGAATTAATTTTCAGCCCCACAAATAAAATGTAGGAATGAATAAGAACAAGGTGATAACAATCCGAACCTTAAAAAGTTTCTGCATTTTATTTTTTTGTGCTGTCATTAACTGCATGCTGATTTCATGGATTGTAAATGACATTGCCGGGGGAGGCATGAAGGAACTGTCCGTGAATGATGATAATTTTCGCCGAATGGATTTATCACGGATAGACATGTCGTATCTGTTACAGGCGGCAGAGCATTATGAAATGGATGCACAGGAACTAATGCTGACAGCAATTTATAATAATCTGGCAATTAATGAACAGGTTACATGGGACAGTTCGTATATCTGGTCCCTAAGAAACCGTCTTGTAAAAAAATATCATGATTTTTCTTATATTAAGAGTATTTTAAAGGCACTAATGACAGAGATGGAATATTTTCCGATTGCTGCCTCCATTCATAATGTTCCTTTTGTGGAATTTGTGGATTCCTGGCAGTTTGAACGTACATATGGAGGAAAAAGGCTTCATGAAGGATGTGACATCATGGGAATAGTAAATGAACGGGGGCTTTATCCGGTTGTTTCGGTCAGTGACGGTACCGTGGAAAAAATGGGATGGCTTGAAAAAGGAGGTTATCGTGTGGGAGTCCGGAGTGATTCCGGGATTTATTATTACTATGCCCATTTAGCCGAATATGCGGATATTCGGGAAGGGGATACGATAACGGCAGGAGAACTTCTGGGATTCATGGGAGATACCGGTTATGGAACAGAGGGAACTATGGGCAAATTTGATGTTCATTTACATTTTGGTATCTATGTAAATGATGGAAATGGAAATGAGGTAAGTATTAATCCGTACTGGTTTCTGAAATTAATTCAGAATAAAGTTTTGTACTTTGATTATCGTATGTGATATACTGTTAATGGATAATAAATGATATTATGGGGTATGTATGAAAACGTGGAGGTGGTAAAATGGAAATACAGCTTTGGAAGGAGATACTGACACCATATGAACTTGCGGTGGAAGAGCTTACCCTGAAGTTTAATCATATTATTAAGGAATATAAAGAAGCGGATATGTATTCGCCCATTGAAGAGGTAACGGGAAGAGTAAAGAAGATTTCCAGTATTTTGGAAAAGGCACAGAAGAAGAATATTCCCATTGATGAGATTGAATCCAATCTTCAGGATATAGCAGGTATTCGTATTATCTGTCAGTTTGTTGAGGATATTTATGATGTGGTGGAGATCATTAAGTCAAGAAGCGACATGCAGGTAATCGGGGAGAAGGATTACATTTCCCATCAAAAGGACAGCGGATACCGTAGTTATCATGTAATAGTGGAATATAAGGTGGAGACGGTTAAAGGGCACAGAACCATTCCGGTTGAGATACAGATTCGAACCATGGCGATGAATTTCTGGGCAACAATCGAGCATTCCTTACAGTATAAGTACCGTCAGGGTATTCCGGAACATATCAGAAAACGTCTGAATGCAGCTTCGGATGCAATTCTTAAACTGGATGAGGAAATGTCTTCCATTCATGGGGAAATCATGGATGCACAGAATTCTTTTACGGTGAAGGCCAATATTGTGGCAGATATTCTGAATAATCTTCAAAGCCTTTATAAAGTAGCCAACAAGCGCGAAATTGTTAAGATTCAGGACGAATTTTACCGGATTTACCAGATTGGGGATTTGGACCAGCTGAAAAAGTTTCATAAGGAGCTGGATATTATAGCAGAGGGATACCGTGCACAGGTATCC
>JAQXXN010000053.1 GCA_029226085.1 Thermoflexaceae bacterium | reverse complement strand
GCATCCAAGAAGGTTGCAAAGCTTGCTGATACACTGGAAGGCGATGAGAAGACCGGAGCCAAGATTATCTTAAAGGCACTGGAATCTCCGTTATATCATATTGCAGCCAATGCCGGTCTGGAAGGCAGCGTAATCATTAATAAGGTACGTGAATCCGAAGTGGGAGTAGGCTTTGATGCTTATAAGGAAGAGTATGTCAACATGGTAGAGGCCGGTATTCTTGACCCTGCAAAGGTAACAAGAAGTGCTCTTCAGAATGCAACAAGTGTTGCCTCCACATTGCTTACAACAGAATCTGTTGTTGCCAATATCAAGGAGGATGCTCCTGCAATGCCGGCAGGTGCAGGCGGAATGGGCGGAATGATGTAATCTGCTCTTATTAGGCAATGATACGGTATAGAGATTAGAATCAATAATAAAAAGGACATCCCGAAAGTCATGAAATGGCTTAGGGAATGTCCTTTTTTAGTTTCCTTTTTTTAGTTCATTTGGTATAATAAACATAATTTACAAAATAAAATACATTAGGAGGGACTATGAGAAAATATAAGAGATTGTTGGCAGTCATGGCAGCGCTTGTTACTGTGTTTGCAGTGTCGGGATGCAGTCAGAACGCAGATTTAGATGATTATGCGACGAATAAAGGGTATCAGAATGTATCTGATACAGACGGTAATACAAAGGAAACAGCTTTAGTTTCGGATGGTATACCAAAGGATGAGATTAAGGTTGGGGTAATCCATTTAACGGACCCGGCAGAAGGAAGCGGTTATACATACACACATGATCTTGGAATTCAGGGAATGCAGGAAAATCTCGGATTAAGAGACGATCAGATTATCCGTAAAATTAATGTGCCGGATACGGATGATGCGGCGGTCAGTAAGGCACTTCAGGAATGTGTTGATGAAGGCTGTAACATTATTTTTACAACAAGCTGGGGTTATATGCAGCTAACAAGCGATTTTGCCGAAAAGTATCCGGATATTTATTTTTCTCACGGTACGGGGTATCTGTCCAACGGAAAGAATTTTAATAATTATTTTGGACGGATTTATCAGCCAAGATATTTAAGCGGAATTGCGGCAGGATTAAAGACGCAGAGCAATAAGATTGGGTATGTGGCAGCACAGGATAATACCAGTTCAGAAGTGACTGGCGGCATTGATGCATTTGCAATGGGGGTATATTCGGTAAATCCGGATGCCGTAATCTATGTTAAGGTAACGTACAGCTGGTTTGATCCGGAAGGAGAAGCAGCTGCTGCAAACGAGCTTCTGGATATGGGCTGTGATGTACTGGCACAGCATTGTGATACTTCGTTTCCATCCACTCTGGCTGAGGAAAGAGGGGTATGGAGTGTGGGTTACAATTCTGACATGAGTAAAGAAGCACCAGGGGCGGTATTATGCAGTGTCATCTGGAACTGGAGTGCATATTATACATCGGCGGTACAGAGTGTCATTGACGGAACATGGAATGGCTCGAATTATTATGGAGGAATGGCAGAAGGACTGGTTCAGCTGACTTCTCTTTCCGGACTGAATGCACCAGAGGCGCAGGAAAAGATTGATGAGGCATCGGCGGCGATTATCAGTGGAAAATTTAATGTCTTTGACGGTAAGATTGAAACAAACGAAGGAAAAATAATCGGAACAGAAGGAAAGACACTGGATGATGCAACGATTACCGGTGGGATTGACTGGTATTTTAAGAATGTCGTTGTTGTTGAATAGGAGAGGAAAGGGACAATATGAAGATTACAATAAAAAAGAAAATGCTGTTTGGTGCAGTCTGCCCGCTTGTGCTTCTGGGAGCAGTTGTTATTCTCATTACGACAACGATTGTTACCTCATCCATGAAGGATGAGATTCAGAATTCGTTAAGGGCAACAGCGATTTCTACGCTGGCAGCATATGAACAGAATGCAGGAGATTATTTTGAAGCATCCAATGGAGATATCTGGAAAGGTGGATATAATATCTCAAAATCGGAGACTCTGGTAGATGCAATTAAAGAAAATGCAGGAATGGATGTAACGTTCTTTTATGGAACAAGGAGAGTAATCACTTCTGCTGTGGATGAAACCGGGGCAAGAATTCTTGGAAGCCCGGCAGGCAGTGTCATTACGGAGAAGGTTCTAAAAGAAGGCAATGAGTACTTTAGTGAGGCAGTATCCATTGACGGGGTTCTCAATTATGGTTACTACATACCGGTTTATCAGAAGGGGGATTCACAGACACCAATAGGGATGATTTTCGTTGGGGCAGATAAAGTACAGAAAGATGCCATAATCAGAAACATTATCGGAATCATTGTAGTATCCGTGCTTATTGTCATGTTTATTGGCATAATCGTGGTATTGTTTATATCCAGTAATATATCGAATTCCATAAAGAAAAATGTTGTTATACTGCAAAATGTGGCTTCCGGTGATTTGAATGTATGGGTTGAGGACAAGTACCTGAAACAGCATGATGAAGCAGGCGATCTGGCAAGAGCAGTTGTCAGCCTTAAGGACTCTTTAAAGAACATGGTTAAAAACATCAGTGTTAATGCGGATGAACTGATTCATGCATCCGGAGAACTGGACTTTACGGCACAGAATACCATTGATACCCTTCATAACGTGGAAAGTTCCGTGAATGTGATTACGGAAAGTGCTTCCAGACAGGCGCAGGATACGATAACGGCATCGGATAATGTTAACGTGATGGGTGAATTGATTTCCGATACCATAAGGCAGGTAGAGAAATTAAATACCAATGCAGATGTCATGCGGAAAACAAGCAGTAAAGCATCGGAAACCATCCGGGAGCTCATGGAAATTAATGAGCAGGTAAAACAATCCATTGAAACGATTACCGAGCAGACCAGCCAGACCAACAAGTCTGTACAGAAGATTAAAGATGCAACCAATATCATAACCTCCATTGCGGAAGAAACCACATTATTATCCCTGAATGCTTCCATAGAGGCAGCAAGGGCAGGAGAGGCAGGAAGAGGCTTCGCCGTGGTCGCAGACCAGATTCAGAAGCTTGCCATTCAGTCCAATGAGGCGAGCGGCAGCATTGATAATATTATCAATACATTAATTGATGATTCCAATTCTGCGGTCGATGCAATGGCACAGGTAAAGAGCATTGTTGAGGAACAGAATGAAAGCATGGTAGTTACGAAAGACACAGTTGGGGAAGTCATGACGGGAATTGAAGAATCTCTGGAGAGTATTGAAGTCATTGCAGATAAGACAATGGAACTGGAAAATGCCCGGAATAATATCATCACTATCGTAAAAGGCTTGTCTGAAGCTGCTGAACAGAATGCTGCAAGTACAGAGGAGACATGTGCGGCAACAACGGAGGTATCGGGAAGCTTTGACATGGTGGGAGAAGCCGCTGGTAAATTAAAGAATGTTGCTAATACACTTGCAGATAGTCTTGGGAATTTCAGAATATGAGAACAGTAGAATTAAAACATCCTTTTATACGGGTAAAAGATGAAGAACAAGTCAGCTTTGGGGGAAATCAGAACTGGTTTCCCCAAAAAAGGCTGGCTTATTATGGATGTGGTCTGGTTTCTGTGGGAGATATCATCCTGTATCTTACAAGACATGGGAAGATGCCGCTCCAATCAATAGCCGGAAAGGTAAGTGGGCAGGAAATAATAGAACAGGAAGAATATCTGAATTATCTAAGAAAACTAAGTCAGAGATTTTTTTATGTTTCTTATTGTATCAGGGGAATCACGGGTCCCATGCTTTCTGTGGGATTTAATCTGATGTCCATGATGAATGGAAGCCCATATAAGGCAACGTGGGGGGTACCTGTTTCTAAAATCCACATGGCAGTTACGAAAATGCTTGAAAAGGATATTCCGGTTCTATTTTCCGTGGGCGCGAATTTTCCGCTGATATGGAGAAAAAAAGGCGTAAAGCTGTATCAGAAAACAGCTACACCGGTGTTTGTGTGCTGTGGCAGTACCCATAAGCATTACATGACAATTACTGGTATCGTTCAGGATGATCATAACGGTGAACTGCTTCGTATTTCCAGCTGGGGAAAGGAATATTATATTCAGTGGGAAGAATATGAAAATTTTATAAGGCATGACAGTATGGCATTGTTTTCAAATATTTTATATATATCGGAAAAACATTAATGCAATAAATTGTTAAGAAAACGATAGTGTGATATAATGATATGCGGTTAGAGTAAAAGAAAAATGATAAGCATTCTCGGGAAAGGAATGAAATGATATGTTGGAAGATTATGAAAAAGCGTATAAATCAGCAAAAAAGAATTACCAGAGACAGGTTGCAAAGGGAGAATATCCGTATCTTCCGGCATTGGAGGATATTGTTTCCACAAAGGATGTGGCATATGAAGAAAGTATCGGGCTGGTTCAGATACCGGCGCATCTGATTGTGGGAACAGCCTATGAGGGAAGAACCAATTCTTTTGATTCAAATTTCATGCCGTTACTGGATAAGGACACAGAGTTTGCAAAGAAATGGATTTCATTGTGTAATGCACATCTTGAGGAAGGTATCCGGGAACCGATTAAAGTTTATGAATACATGAACCGCTTTTATGTGGTTGAAGGAAATAAGAGGGTAAGCGTATTAAAGTATTTTGGTGCGGCAAGTATTCCGGGTATGGTAACCCGTAAAGTGCCGGTCAAGAATAATGAAACGGAAAATATCATTTATTATGAATTCATGGATTTTTATGAACTGACCAGAATTTATCGTATTATCTTCAGTAAGATCGGCTCTTATCAGAAACTTTTAGAACTTCTTTCGGCGCCGGAAGGAAAATGGAATGATGATTTCCGTCAGGATTTTCTGTCGGTATATTATCGTTTTGAGTCAGCATACGAAAAGAGCAAGGCGAAAAAGATTGATCTTACGATATCGGATGTTTTCCTGATTCTGCTTGAAAATTTTGGATATGATGCCATTAAGGATTTGAGCAGTGATGAAATGCTTGAAAAAATAGGCTGTATTTTTGAGGAGCTGCTTCTGGAAGAAGAGCATGATATCCAGATTGCCATGGATCCGGAAGAACCGGTCCACAAAAATCTGTTTGACAGAATGTTTACTTCAACGGTTAGTAACCTGAAGGTTGCATTTGTGAATAATAAGTCTGTGGAACAGTCCGGATGGGTTTATGGGCATGAACTGGGAAGAATGCATCTGGAAAATGTTTTTGGAGATAAAATCGAAACAGAACGGTTTGAGATCAGTTCATCGGCGGCAGTGATTGACAGTGAAGCGGCGACCGAGGAAATGGCTGCATCTCTGGAAGATATTATTGAGAAAGGGTTTAAAGTAATTTTTACCACCACACCGGAGCTTGTTGAGGCAGCGCTTAAGGTTGCGCTGGCGCATCCGGAGGTCATTATCTTAAACTGTTCCCTGAATGTTCCGCATAAGTATGTAAGAACCTATTACGGAAGAATGTATGAGGCAAAATTTATCATGGGAGCTGTTGCGGCAGCTTATTCGGAAACCAATGATATCGGTTATGTGGCAGATTACCCGATTTACGGAATGACTGCCAATATCAACGCATTTGCCCTGGGAGCGAAGATGATTAATCCAAGAAGCAGGGTTTATCTGGAGTGGGAAACATTAAAGGATTCGTCTCAAAACAATTTATTTGATACTAAGCAGATACTTCTTGTTTCAAACCGGGATATGATTGCACCGAATAATAAGAGCAGGCAGTTTGGATTATGCAAGATTGAGGGGGAAAGAATCGTTAATCTTGCCATGCCGGTATGGAACTGGGGCGTTTTTTATGAGAGAATTGTAAGAAGCATTTTGAACGGAGACTACCGTAAAGATGAAAATGTGGCATTAAATTACTGGTGGGGAATGAACGTGGATGCCATTGATATTTTCTGTTCGCATCATCTGCCGATTGAGACAAGAAAGCTTGCAGAGTTTTTAAAGAAATCCATTAAAGAAGAAATTCTTAAGCCTTTCTGCGGAAAAATCACGGCACAGGATGGAACGGTGTACAGTGAAACGGATACCTGTCTGCTTCCTCAGGAGCTGATGAAGATGGAATGGCTGGTAGATAATGTTGTTGGAAGAATTCCGACCATTGATGAATTAAAGGATGAGATTAAGCCCGTGGTAAGGCTTCAGGGAGTATTAGGTGTTGTTTCGTAATGGTTCCTTCTAGTTATTCCAACAAATGTATAAGAAAATTAGAAAGGAAATACGCATGAAGATATTAGTGATTTCAGATCAGGAGAGCAAGTCTCTTTGGGATCATTATGAAAAATCCAAGCTGGAAGGAATTGACCTGATTCTTTCCTGCGGGGATTTAAGTCCCAAATATCTGTCTTTTCTGGCTACCTTTTCAAAGGCTCCGGTTCTGTATATTCATGGAAATCATGACGGATGTTATCAGCAGACACCGCCGGAAGGCTGCACATGCATCGATGATGACATCTTTGTGTACCAAGGTGTGAGAATTCTTGGACTGGGCGGTTCCATGAAGTATAAACCTGGTCCGTATCAGTTTTCTGAGGCTGGAATGAAAGCGAGAATCGTGAGGATGTCATTTAAAATTTTAAAAAACAGAGGATTTGACATTCTGCTTACCCATGCACCGGCAGCAGGAATTCATGACATGGATGACATGGCACACAAGGGATTTGAATGTTTTGTGGAACTCATAAAGAAATATAAGCCGGCATATTTTATCCATGGACATGTTCACATGAGTTATGGAAGATTTCCGAGAGAGGAAAAATTTGAAAATACGATTGTAGTAAATGCATTCGAGAAGCATATTATAGAATTTGATACTTAGGGGAATAAAAATGAGCTATGACAAGATTATTATCGGAGCCGGACTTTATGGGCTGTATGCGGCACTTTACTGTGGAAAACGGGGACAGAATGTTCTGGTGTTAGAAAAAGAAGATGCTCCGTTTAAACGTGCAACCTATATTAATCAGGCACGGGTTCACATGGGATATCACTATCCGAGGAGCTTTTCAACTGCCATTAAGTCTGCAGGATATTTTAACCGTTTTAACGAGGATTATGGTTTCTGTATTCATCAGCAGTTTGAACAGATTTATGCAACGTCAGCAGAATATTCCTGGACAGCAGCATATGAATTTAAGGATTTTTGTAAGAATGCAGGAATTAAATGTGAAGAAATACCGGTTTCCAGCTATTTTAATACAGGAACCTGTGACGGAGCATTTCTTACACAGGAATATACGTATGATGCAATGATACTGAGAGACTATTTTGTTGAAGAACTCTCAAAGCTGTCCAATGTTACCATAAAGTATGGGCAGACAATCTGCCAGATTAATAAAGATGATGCAATGTTTGAAATTGTGACACAGCAGGCTTCTTATGAAGCAGGTTTTGTACTGAATGCCACATATGCGGCAGTCAATCAGATTATTGCAATGGCTGGATATGAACCTTTTGATATTAAGTACGAGCTTTGTGAAATTATCTTATGCAATGTAAATGAAAAGTTAAAGGGTGTTGGCATTACTGTTATGGATGGACCTTTCTTTTCCATCATGCCGTTTGGAAAGACAGGTTTTCATTCCCTTACAACCGTTACAAGAACACCGCATGTGACAAGCTATGAAACACTTCCGGGATTTGCATGTCAGAATGGTGTGGCATGCAGCAGGGAATCTTTGGAAAACTGCAATGAATGTAAAAACAGACCGGAAACTGCATGGAGTTACATGAGCCAGATTGCAGGAAAATATTTAAGGCAGGAATATGAATTTCAGTATGATCATTCCCTGTTTTCAATGAAACCGATTCTTAAGGCATCGGAAATCGATGACTCCAGACCTACGGTGATCCGGTGTTTTTCGAAAAAACCGTATTTTGTCAGCGTCTTAAGTGGTAAGATTAACACGGTTTATGATTTGGATGAGTATCTTTTGTAGGAGGAAATATTAATGAAAGAATCAATTGTTGAAAAAAATAAATGTTTTATTTCAACTGTTGTTTATCTGCATAACCGGAATCTTTCGGAGATTGAACGATTTTGTGATAAGGTTATAAGAAAGCTTTCGGATAATTTTGAAAATAACGAAGTGATTTTTGTCTGTGACGGTCATGGTGAAGCAGACAGTAACAGTATTAATGAAATATTAAATAAGCTGGATTTAAATATTATGGCAGAAACTGTCCAGATGGCATATTATCAGGGAATGGAAGCGGCAATGTGTGCCGGGGATGATTTATCCATTGGTGATTTTATCTTTGAATTTGATTCCATTGATGTAGAATATGAGCCGGAACTTGTAATGACGGTCTTTAACCGGGCAAGGGAAGGGTATGATATTGTCTCTGCCGGGGATGACAGCATGAAAATGGCGTCCAGGCTTTTTTACAAGCTCATCAATCACCGCAGTGCTTATGAGGTACGCCATGAAAGCTTCCGTGTGGTTTCCAGAAGGGCATTAAACCGGATTAAGATTCTGAACAATACGATTCCTTATCGTAAGATTTTATATGCAGCAAGCGGACTCCCTACGGATTATATTAAATACCGCAGGCTTTCGGGAGGGAAAAATAGAAAAAGGAATTCTAAAGAAACCTCATACCGTCTTAACGCAGGTATTAATTACATGATGATTTTTACCAAATTTGTGGAAAAAATCACTTTTGCTTTAAGTGCTCTGTTTCTGCTTGTAAGTATCGGAACCGGGGGCTGGGCAATTTATTCTTATCTGGTGGAAGATAATGTGGCCGGAGGCTGGGTTTCCCTGATGGGGGTAATTTCTTTTGGATTTTTTGGTGTATTTTTGCTCATTTCAATCATAATCAAATATATGTCACTAATTCTTGACATGAATTATAAGAAAGCTGCATATGTAGTAGAATCAGTAAATAAAAATCTTAAATAGGGTTGGGAGAAAAGGACATGAAGGTAAATATAGTATTTCCTGTTTTGAATGAAGAAAGAAGGCTGGAAAAGGGAATCCGTGCAACAGAGCAGTTCTTAAATGCACATAAAGAGATTGATGCAGTGGTGACGATAGCAGATAACGGTTCAACGGACAGAACGCTGGATATTATAAAAGGACTGGCAGCAGAATATGATAACATAGAATACATTTCCCTGTCCCAGAAGGGATTCGGTCTTGCTTTCAGGGAAGCAGTCAGAGCTAACCGGTGTGATATTGTGGGTTATGTGGATGTGGATTTATCCACGGATATCCGTTACTTAAAAAATGTCATGAAAGGGTTTGAAAAGAATCCGAAAATCAGTGTAATTAAAGGAAACCGTCTTTCTAAAAAGTCGGAGGTTCATGGAAGAAAGGCAGAAAGAAATATTACCAGCATGGGACTTGACATGCTGATTAAGCTGGTATTCGGCGTGAAGGTTTCCGATACCATGGAAGGTTTCCAGTTTTTCCGCAGGGAATGTATTGAACATTTGATTTCTGTTTCCAGTGATGATAACGGATGGTTCTATTGTGCAGAACTTTTGATTCGGGGAGAAAAGATGGGTTATCGTATTGCAGAACTTCCGGTTGTATGGAATGATGATTATGATACAAAGGTGGATGTGCCAAAGCTGATTATCAATTATCTGGAGAAAATTTTTCTTTTGAAGAAAGCCCTGATAAAAGAATGGTTTTCCAAAAGAATAAAATAAGGAGACGGACACATGGAATATATTAAGAGAATTGACTTAAAGAGAAACTATTTAAAATATAAGGAGGAATATGACAAAGCGTTGCTTTTGGCATGTGAGAATACTTCCTTTTCCGGAGGCGTCTGTGCAGAACGGTTTGATGAGGAATTTGCCGGCTTCTGCGGAGTGCAGTATGCAACCGGAGTGAATAACGGAACTTCTGCGCTTCACTGTGCAATGATGGCATTGGGAGTGGGAGAAGGGGATGAGGTCATAGTACCTGCCAACACCTTTATTGCCACGGCATGGGCACCTACTTATTGCAAAGCTACACCGGTATTTGTGGATTGTACTGCTGATACCTGGGAAATTGATCCGGATAAAATCGAGGAAAAAATTACAGCAAAAACAAAAGGAATCATCGGGGTACATTTGTATGGACAGCCCTTTGACTTTGACCGCGTGAAAGAAATAGCAGACCGTCACGGTCTGTTTGTGGTGGAAGACTGTGCTCAGGCACATGGTGCCGGATATAAAGGAAAAAAGGCAGGCGCTCTCGGAGACATGGGATGCTTTAGTTTCTATCCGGGTAAAAATCTGTTCTGCTTTGGAGAAGGCGGGTCAGTTACCACAAATCATAAAGAGTATTATGACAAAATTAACATTATTAAAAATCATGGCTCCAAAGTACGTTATGCCCATGAAATAATCGGATATAACATGCGGCTGGAAGGAACACAGGGAGCGGTACTCTCAGTGGGATTAAAGCATCTGGATGAGTGGACAGAAAGAAGGAGGGTGCTTGGAAGAAAATATTTAAGGGAAATTACCAATCCTCTTATTACCATGCAGGCACATCCGGAAGGAACAGAAACGGTGTTTCATTTATTTGTCATCACAGTGGAAAAAAGGGATGAATTCATTGAATACATGAATGCACATGGAATCGGCTGTGACAAGCATTATCCGATACCGTGTCATTTGCAGGAGGCATATTCATATCTTGGATATAAAGAGGGAGACTGCCCGAATGCAGAGTATCTTGCAAAGCATTGTGTTTCCCTGCCGATGTTCCCGGAACTGACGGATGAAGAGGCAGATTATATTATCCGGACATGCAATGAATTTACTGGAAAATAGTATGCCGCTGAATTGAAAAAAATATCTAAAAATGGTATAATTTATTGAAAAAGGAACCGGAGGAAAAAATTATGCAGGAGAAAGAACAGATGGAAAGCACGAATACGAAGCCGGATAAGAATATTTTTCGGAGAGCTTTGAATAAAATGAAAATAAAAAAGCGTCTTATTTCAGCTATCCGGTTGAATTCAATCGTGGTAAGTTTGGCTGGTTTTCTGGGAATAATTGCGATTTTTGTTCTTGGGAACCGTTATGAACATGCACTGGATTATTATGCGTTTCCACAGGGGGACATTGGGAAAGCAATGGTTACCTTTGCGGGTGCACGAAGCGCCACAAGGGCTGTAATCGGTTACAATAATGAGGAAACAGTGGCTCATGCAGTGCAGACCCATGATGAGAAGCAGGAAGCCTGCATGCAGTACATGGAGGAACTGAAAGATGAACTGAACGAAAAGGAAGCCATAATTTATGAGCAGGCGGCTGCCTTGATGGAACAGTACTGGGAAATTGATGCCCAGATTCTTGAAATGGGAAACAGCGGGGATGCAAAGAGTCACACAGAAGCACAGATTAAGGCAGAAAATGAACTGGATCCGTTGTATGATGAAATATATGCACAGCTGGAACTTCTCATGAATACCAAGGTAAGGGAAGGCGATGGTCTCAGGATGCTGTTGGGAATTCTTGTTGTGGTAACCATTGTAATCATGCTGGCAGTAATTATCGGTTCTTATTTTCTTACCAATTCCATAGGTTCCCAGGTGGCAGACAGCATTATTAATCCGGTTAATGCTTTGGCTGCACGTTTGAGAACATTTGCAGAGGGTGATTTAAAAGGGGAATTTCCGAACCTGCATCATGATGATGAAATTTCTTACATAGAGAGGGTTGCTGCCGGTATGGCAGAGAATCTTTCGGAAATTGTGGAAGATGCCAAGATGCGTCTGGATGCCATGGCACAGGGAGATTATACCTGTGTTTCCAGAATACCGGAAAGATATGTGGGAGATTTTGAAGAATTACATGTTGCAATTCATGAAGTGAACGTAAACATGAATGAGGCATTACATAAAATCGAAGAATCTTCAAAGCAGGTTGCCGCCGGTGCAACGAATCTTGCGGAAGCTTCCCAGAATCTTGCAGAAGGCTCAACGGAGCAGGCAGGAGCAGTTCAGGAGCTGCTTGCTTCATTTACAGACATAACGTCAGGTGTTGAGCATACGTCAGAAAGCATGCAGACTGCTTATAAGATATCAACAGATTGTGCTTTGGATGCCAACAAGAGCTGGGAAGAAATGCAGAACATGGTTGCTGCCATGCAGCAGATTAATGAAACTGCGAACAAGATTGAAAGCATTATTGTGGAAATCGAAGAAATCGCATCCCAGACAAATCTGCTTTCACTGAATGCTTCCATTGAGGCTGCGAGAGCAGGGGAAGCAGGAAGGGGATTTGCCGTTGTGGCATCCCAGATTGGAAAATTGGCAGAAGAGAGTGCACAGTCAGCAATTAATACAAGAGAACTGATTACCGGAACCATTATGGAAGTGGAAAAAGGAAATCAGGCAGCACAGCTTACATCGGAAAAGATTAATAAAGTTGTTCAGGGAATTAACCAGCTGGCCAAGGAAGTCAGTGACCTGGCTGCACTTTCAGAGCGTCAGGCGGAAGAAATGGCACAGGCGGAAAAGGGTGTCAATCAGATTTCTGAGGTTATCCAGTCCAATGCGGCAATTGCCGAGGAGTCTTCTGCAACAAGCGAGGAACTTTCTGCAGAATCTGTTTCACTGGATGAATTGTTACAGCAGTTTAAGTTGAATTTGTAATGGGAAAACAATACGATATAGGAATGGCAAAGGCAATTTTGATGTTTTTTTCAAAATTGCCTTTATTATTACAAATTTATGTGATAAAATCATTAATTGTGAAAATACTATATTTTATATAAAATCATTACATAGTTTTAAAGGAGAATGAAAAATGAACAAGAAACCGACAGTATTAATGATTCTTGACGGATATGGTCTCAATGATGAGAAACGAGGAAACTGCGTTGCCAATGCAAATACTCCTGTCATGGACAAGCTGATGGCAGAAGGCCCTTTTGTTAAGGGATATGCAAGCGGAATGGCAGTTGGTCTTCCGGATGGACAGATGGGAAACTCAGAGGTTGGACATCTGAATATGGGTGCGGGAAGAATCGTATATCAGGAACTGACCCGTATTACCAAGGAAATTCAGGATGGTACATTCTTTGAAAACGAAGCGCTTCTTGCAGCAATTGAAAACTGCAAAAGGAATCATTCCTCTCTTCATCTGATGGGATTATTATCGGACGGTGGTGTTCATAGCCATAATACACATTTATACGGTCTTCTGGAACTTGCAAAAAGGCATGGACTTTCTGACGTCTATGTACATGCATTCTTAGACGGAAGGGATACTGCACCGGATTCCGGTCTTAAGTTCGTGGAAGAAGCGATGATTAAAATGAAGGAAATGGGTGTCGGTAAGGTAGCAACGGTCATGGGACGTTATTATGCCATGGATCGTGACAACCGCTGGGACAGAGTGGAAAAGGCATATAATGCCATGGTAAAGGCAGAAGGCAAGGAAGCTTCCTGTGGAAAGTGCGCCGTATCCAATTCTTATGATGAAGGAAAGTATGACGAGTTTGTGGAACCGACAGTGGTTTATAAGGATGGAAAGCCTCTTACGACCATCAAGGATAAGGATTCTGTTATTTTCTTTAATTTCCGCCCGGACCGTGCAAGAGAAATCACAAGAGCATTCTGTGATGATGAGTTTACGGGATTTGCAAGGGAGAAGAGACTGGATCTTACTTATGTATGTTTCACGGAGTATGATGTTACCATTCCGAATAAGCTGGTTGCTTTTCATAAGGTATCCATTACCAATACATTTGGTGAATTCCTTGCAGCAAATGGAAAGACCCAGGCAAGAATTGCCGAGACGGAAAAGTATGCCCATGTTACATTTTTCTTTAATGGCGGTGTAGAAGAACCGAATCAGGGAGAGGACAGAATTCTTGTAAATTCCCCGAAGGTTGCAACCTATGACCTTCAGCCGGAAATGAGTGCCAATACGGTTTGTGACAAGCTTGTGGAAGCCATCAGGTCCGGAAAATATGATGTCATTATCTGTAACTTTGCAAATCCGGACATGGTAGGACATACTGGTGTGGAAGAGGCTGCCATCAAGGCTGTTGAAACAGTGGACGCATGTGTTCAAAGAGCAGTGGATGCAATTAAGGAAGTGGATGGAAAGATGTTCATCTGTGCAGACCACGGAAATGCCGAGCAGCTGATTGATTATACAACAGGTGGAAGCTTTACGGCTCATACAACCAATCCGGTTCCGTTTATTCTGGTAAACTGCCCAGGCTATGGATTAAGAGAAGGCGGATGTCTGGCAGATATTGCACCGACCCTGATTGAACTGATGGGTATGGAGCAGCCTAAGGAAATGACAGGCAAATCCTTACTGATTAAGAAGTAGAATATTAAGTAATGAAGAATGATAATTAATAGTTGAAATGTAAAAATTTGTATGATAGAATTACATTTGTGTGCTAATGGGAGGTGTTAAACGTGGAAATACTAAGAATGGTTATATCGGTAATTTTTGTACTTGTATGCATGGCAATATCAGTAGTTGTATTGTTTCAGGAGGGTAAATCCGCAGGATTATCAGGAACCATCAGCGGTGCGGCAGAGAGCTATTGGGGCAAGAATAAAGGACGCTCCATGGAAGGTAAATTGGAAAAGTGGACTAAGATTCTTGCGGTTGCTTTTTTCGTACTTGCCATTATCCTGAATTTGAATTTCTAAAGATTAAGGAGCTATGCAGATAGCTCCTTTTCTTGATTTATGGGGAATTTTAAGAAAATTTGGAGGAACATATGGAGAAGGAATTATTAGAAGAAAGAAAGAAAATGATTTGCGAGCTTATAAATGACGAACTCTATGTTCCCATGAAGATAAAGGAACTGGCAGTTTTTTTACAGGTTCCAAAGGAAGCTCGTCACGAACTTCTGGAGGTGCTGGATGCACTTCTTGATGAAGGAAGAATCATGGTTACCGCAAAAGGAAAATACTGCAAGCCGGACCAGCCGGTAAAAATCGGAACATTTATCAGTAACCAGCGAGGTTTTGGATTTGTGGAAACGGAAGACGACGAAGATGATATTTTTATTCCGGAAAGTGAAGTAAATGGTGCGTTTCATCTGGATAAGGTACAGGTAAAATGCAGCGTGACGGCAAAAAATGGCAAGCGCCGTGAGGGCAGTGTTGTTAAAATCTTAGAACACGGAATAACGGATGTTGTAGGTACTTTCCAACAGGGAAAGAGCTATGGTTTTGTCATTCCGGATAACGGGAAGATTGCAGAAGACATATTTATTCCGAAAGAAAAATGCAAGGGTGCACTGACCGGGCACAAGGTGGTGGCGCATATCAATAAATATCCGGAAAAAGGGAAGAATCCGGAAGGGGAAATTACGGAGATTATCGGACATGTCAATGATCCGGGAACCGATATCCTTTCTGTGGTCAAATCCTACGACATTCCCATGGAATTTCCGGCAGAGGTCATGGAGTATCTTAAATATATTCCGGAGGAAATAAATGAAAAGGATAAAGGGGGCAGAATGGACCTTCGTGACTGGCAGACGGTTACCATTGACGGAGAGGACGCCAAGGATCTGGATGATGCCATTACCATCAGTAAAAAAGGCAGTCATTACACGCTGGGAGTGCATATTGCAGATGTATCCCATTATGTGACAGAGGGCTCGCCTCTGGATAAGGAAGCCTTAAACCGTGGTACAAGTGTGTATCTTGTGGACCGCGTTATTCCAATGCTTCCACATAAGCTGTCCAATGGAATCTGTTCCCTGAATCAGGGAGTGGACAGACTGGCACTTAGCTGTATCATGGAAATTGATGAAAAAGGAAATGTGGTCGACCATAAAATAGCGGAAACGCTTATTAACGTGGACCGCAGAATGACCTATACCAATGTGAAAAAGATACTGGTGGATAAGGATGAAGCTGTCATTGCGGAATATAAAGAACTGGTAGAGATGTTTTGCCTGATGGAAGAACTGGCACTTTTACTTCGTGAGAAGAGGAGAAAAAGAGGCTCCATAGATTTTGATTTTCCGGAGAGTAAGATTACACTGGATAAAAACGGACATGCCATAGATGTAAAGCCTTATGAGCGGAATACGGCAACCAGAATTATTGAGGACTTCATGCTGATTGCCAATGAAACCGTGGCAGAAGATTTCTTCTGGCAGGAGATGCCGTTTGTATACCGTACCCACGATAATCCGGAGCCGGAGAAAATAACAAAGCTTGGAATGCTGGTCAATAATTTCGGGTATTCCATTCATATCGCCAATGATGATGTACATCCGAAGGAATTACAGAAGCTTTTGGATAAAATAGCGGATACACCGGAGGAAGCAATGATTAGCAGGCTGACTCTCCGCTCCATGAAACGGGCACAGTATACCACGGAATGTACGGGACATTTTGGACTTGC
>JAQXXN010000052.1 GCA_029226085.1 Thermoflexaceae bacterium | reverse complement strand
GAATGATATCACCTTTTTTTAACTTCTTTAACACTGTCAGAAAATTTTCATCACACTTAATGTCTTCTGTCTCATCCCCGTCTTTGCCATCACTGGTTTTACCTGTATTTTTCCGGCTGAAAGTATACTGTCCTGCCACCTTAAGATAACCCTCTTCTAACATCACCTTAAAGGAAGAGAAGAAACTTTCCGTCCGTATCCTGCTCTTTATGGAAACCTTCTGATAAACTGCCGGAGGATAGAAAATACTTAAAAATCTCCGGACAATTACCTCGTAGACAGAAACCCCCGTCTGGGACATGGAATTGAATGCTCTGTTTCCCTGACCGGTCGGTATGTTTGCATAGTGGTCCGTAATCTGTTTATCATTGCAGTACCTTGTGGATGCAATATTTTTGTAGGTTCCTTTTTCAAGAATTTCCGTTGCAAAATCCCTTCCGATGGCATATGCCTTTAATCCGTTCAGGTTTTTATATATTTCCTTACTTACTGCAGTGGAAAGTACTCTCGCATCCGTTCTCGGATAGGTAACCAGCTTCTTTTCATAAAGCTCCTGAACAATTCTTAATGTCTCATCCGGACTGATTTTAAACAGTCTTGAACAGTCATTCTGAAGTTCCGCCAGATTGTATAAAAGCGGAGGATTTTTATTCTCCTTCTTCTTTTCAACAGTATCAATCACTGCCTTTATGGGAACTTCTTCTTTTAGGTAATCAATGAGTTCCTGTGCCTTTTCTTTTGTCTTAAATCCATTCTCCTTATAAAGCCATGGCGATGCATAGTACCGGGAAGCTTCCGTCACTCTCCATTCTGCCTCAAAATCATGTCCCTCAATGGAAAGTCCGCAAAGCACACGATAGAACGGAGTCTTTACAAAGGCACGTATTTCCCGTTCCCTTCGCACGACCATTCCCAGTACACAGGTCATGACCCGTCCCACGGAAATGACAACACGGTCCTGTTTCAGATAGGATGCCACATTCCTGCCATATTTTAAGGTAAGAAGCCTTGAAAAATTAATTCCCATAAGATAATCTTCCTTGGCACGAAGATAGGCCGATGCAGACAAATTGTCATATTCCGATTCGTCCTTTGCATTGGCAATCCCCTTAAGGATTTCTTCCTCTGTCTGGGAATCAATCCAGACTCTTTTCTGTTTTTTATTCTTTACCCCTGACATCTGTTCCACCAGACGGTAGATATATTCTCCTTCCCGTCCCGAGTCCGTGCAGACATAGATGGTGTCCACATCTTCCCTGGTCAGCAGACCTTTTACAATTTCGAACTGCTTACTGACCGCCGGGATCACTTCATACTTAAATTCTTCCGGTATAAACGGAAGTGTATCAAAACTCCAGCGTTTCAGTGCCGGGTCATAGGCTTCCGGATAACTCATGGTAACCAGATGTCCCACACACCATGTCACAATGGATTGTTCCGATTCCAGATACCCGTCCCTTCTTGAGAAATTATCCTTGACTGCCTTGGCAAATTCCTGGGCAACGCTGGGTTTTTCTGCTATATATACTGATTTTGACATGATTACTCCTACAAATCTCTGATATCCACCAGAATCAGATTCTCTTCTTCTTCGGATACCTTTTTTAAGGCATCATCAAATCCTGACCTTGCAAACAAATAAATGTATGCCGCATTCATTCCTGCCTCCCTGATACTGTCTCTGAGATTTTCCAGCACCTTTCTTCCCATCGGTTCCCCTGAAAAATCACAGAATCCCACAGCACAGACTCCCTCTTCATCCTCACGGATAATGTCAATCCTTACATCTTTTTCATAAACACGACTCTTTCTCACTGTCTTTAGCTGTAAGCCGCCATGTTCTTCCAATAACTGCATGTACTCACTGCATACACGGATAAAGCCTTCATTCATGAATTCATCCAAATCCGGCTTTACATATTCCCTGTAAAAATCAGCCGGTTCATTTTCCACAAGTGCGGTACGGTTCGGATAAATGTACTTATACCAGAATTCCACAAACCCGGGCTTAATGCGGTAGGAACCCTTCTTTATAGTTTCCTTTCCGCTGACATCATAAGAATATACTTTTTCAACAATATCCCTTTCCATGAGATTTTTAAGATATACACTTATCTTATCTCTTCCAAATCCCGTATAATTATAGATGTCATTAATCTTATTCATTCCTGCTGCCAGACACCCGAGAATAGTATTGTAAAGCGCTGTTTCTCTTAATTCCTCCTGAACACATTCATGTCCGGCATCTAAAAGATATGCCCCTCTGGAAAATACATTTCTGCATATGTTTTCTTCAAACGGCTGTTTCTTACTTAATCTGGCAATATACTGAGGAACGCCTCCGGTAAGTCCGTAAAAACGCACACAGTCTTCGATGGAATAGGATGCAAAAAAGTGCATGATATCCATGAATTTTAACTCTTCCAGCTTAATATATGTGGTAAGAGAAGATACCTTTCCAAAAAGTTTATCTTTATTACCCTCCACATAACTTACGGAAGAACTTACAAGAATTACCATGACTCTTCCGTAATCTGCCTGATTCGTTACCATACGGATTACGGATTCCATGAAATCCGTATCATTCTTTGCAATGAGGTTAAACTCATCAATAACGATTACTTTTTTCACCTTATTTTCCTTGGTCAGACCGGCAAAAATATCTTCATATCCCGTAAGATACCCGTTCAGTTCACTTGGTCCGTAGACACTGTTTGCCATGAAAAGTCTGGTTTCTTCTGCGGCTGCAGGTATGGCAGAATAATAAAAGGAATCTTTATTTTTCATGAATTCCCGGGCAAGGCTTGTCTTTCCCATTCCGGTTCTTCCATAAAGCACCACAATGGAACTGGTAAGCTTGCCGAATATTTTCTGCAGTGCAGCCAGCTGTTCCTCTCGTCCTACTAACATTTTTCCTCCCTGATTACAGCCCTGATGGAATCGGCATTCATCGGTCTTGCAAGATAAAATCCCTGAATGTCGTCACAGTTCATCCGCTTTAGAAATTCGTACTGTACCTGCGTTTCAACACCTTCCGCAATGATTTCAAGACCAAGTTTCTGTATCATCTCAATTAGTGAACTGGTAATGATATCAGAAGCTTTTATTTCTCCCAATGAATCAACAAATGACTTATCAATCTTAAGCGTATCAATCGGAATATTCTTAAGATACGACAGGGATGAATATCCCGTTCCAAAATCATCCAGCGAAACCCTGATACCATTATTCCGAATTCGTTTCATCATCTCAATAAGCTGGAATTCATTTTCCACGAAAACAGATTCCGTTATTTCAATTTCCACATGTTCCGGCTGGATATGATATTCTTTAATCAACGCATATAATGTACTTTCAAAAGTTACCTGCTTAAACTGAACAGGTGAAATATTAATTGAAAGAATTCCATCAAAATCATAAGCCTCACGCCATGAATTGTAATCCTCAAATGCTTTTCTTAAAACCCATTCTCCAATGTCCACAATAGTACCATTACGTTCTGCCAATGGAATAAACTGGGAAGGATTGATAAATCCCAGCACATCATCCCGCATACGGATTAACGCTTCCACACCACGCAGTTTTCTGCTGGAAGTATAATACTGCGGCTGATAATACAGAGTGAACTTATCTTCTTCTATGGCATGCTTAATTGTATTTTCCATTTCAATTTTCTTAAGGAACTGCTCCAGCATTGCATCCTCAAAAAACATGATTCCGTTCTTTCCTGATTCCTTTACCCGGTGCAGTGCAATATCCGCATTACCAATCAGGTCAACTGCCTTTTTTCCACCGTCCGGGAACTGGTTAATTCCAATACTGACTGTCATTCTCTGTGTCAGACCATTTGAAAGAATCACCGGAGTGGAAAGCCTTTTTTTGATATCCATGGCAATATTCTGTGCGCCATGACGCGAACCGTCATAAATAGAAATAACGAACTCATCGCTGTCAAACCGTGCAACCCTTGTCGTTGCATTTTCGTAATTCTTAAGCATCATGGCGAATTTCAGGATAAAATCATCCGCCATCTTATATCCGATACAATCATTAATATCCTTGAAATCATCAATATCAATGTAAATCACGGCAACCGCAACATCTTCTTCCTTTGCCCGCAGAATGTCCTCATCCAGAAGCTTGGTAAAGTATGTCCGGTTAATCAGTCCCGTTGCTGAATCATAATATGCTTTATATGCAAGTTCTTCCTTTTGCAGCTTTATGGTTGTTATATCCTTAAAGAAACCGATTTCCTCAACCAGCTTGTTATCCTTGTAAAAGAACCGGTAAGTTGCTTCAATCCAGGTAATATTATCCCCCAGTTTAAACTCACATACCAATACAGGATTCTTCTCCATGATAGCTTTTTCTCTCCACCGTGAGAACTCAAAAACATCCGAATCACTGATCGCGCTAATGATATTCTTGCTGTCAAACGGCTTCAAACCGTCATATGTGAATAAATCATACCAGCTGTCCGAAGCAAAAAAAGTACCACTTACATAATCCTTATAATAAAATCCATCACTGCATGCCTGGGCAACCATCTCATGAATTCTTGTGGTATTCTCCACCTGCTTTTTCGTTGCCGTCAGCAAATCCACCTGATATTTCAGCTGTTCGCTTGTGGAAGAAGCAAGTGCATACATTTCCTGTGCTTCTTTTTTCGCCTTTTCAAATTCCGTCACATCAGCAAGTACAATACAGATATAGCCATCACATGGTGCAAACGCTTTGATGTTAAAGGTTTTCTCAAGATATGTAACCTCCACCAGCTTATATACCGGTTCCCCCGTATTGTAAACTTCCAGTATTGCCATGGAAAGGGCATCATTTTTATTCATTTCAGCCATTTCCGACAATTTAACCGGAGTATCTCCCATATTCTGTGCTGCCTCACCATATAACTCTTCAAAGGCAGTATTAATCAAAATAAAACGGATTGCTTTTTCTTCATCATAATCTACAATTTTTACACACGCCATCGGATTTAGGGAGCCATTAATGATTCCCTTTAACAAATCTGGCGTAACTTCGTTATTATTTATCATTTATTTCATCTCCCGGGTTCTAGTTCGACTCATCCAAGGTAAGATTATATGCAGGAAGAAAATTCTCTGCAAAATATCTTACTTCAGGCATGTCCATTCCCTCAACAGCCTTGCGGATGGTTTCTTCCGCCTGCGCAAAGTCCTTATTTCCCATCTGTCCTTCTTCAACACATTTTATCAGGGCAGACAGCTTATCCGCTGCCTTGACATATTTCCATAATTCCTTTTCCTCTTCTGTTTCCAGAAGTAACGATGCATATTCCTCACGGAATTCTTCCGGAAGTCCGGTAAGAAGCTGGTCTTTTGCAACGGCTTCCACTTCCTTATATGCATTTCTGATTACCGGGCTGTAATATTTTACCGGGGTAGGCATGTCACCTGTTATAATCTCCGTCACATCATGAAACATTCCAAGCAGCGCCAGACGCTCTGCATTTACACTTCCACCGTATATTTTATTATTAATTACTCCCAGCGCATGGGCTATAAAGCCTACTTCCAGTGAATGTTCGCTTATATTTTCACTGATAGTATTGCGCATAAGCCCCCACCGGTCAATATACTTCATTCTGGAAAGCATGGCAAAAAAATGATTATTCTTCATGTCTACCTCAATCCAAACTTATACACAGTTGTTGTATCATATTCTTCTCCGGCCTTTACTACCGGCTGTTTAAAGTTCTCATGATGAACAGCATCCGGAAAATACTGTGTTTCCAGTGCCACTCCGCTGTTTCTTGTGTAAACGGCACCGTCCTTTCCGGCATCGTTTAAGAAATTTCCCGTATACATCTGTATTCCCGGAAGATCCGTGAACACCTCCATGAATATGCCGCTTACAGGACTGTAAAGAGTTGCTGCAAGTTCTAATCTGCCATCATTTTTTAATACCCAGTTCTGGTCATAACCGCTGCCAAACTTTAAGGCTTCATAATCTGCATCGATATCCTTTCCGATTGGCTTTGGCTCATTAAAATCAAGCGGTGTATTCTTCACCGGAATAAGTCTTCCTGTCGGAATCAGTTCACTGTCTGTTTCCGTAAAGTAATCCGAATCAATGAATACTACATGATCACGGATAGAACCGGCATCATGTCCTTCCAGATTAAAATAGCTGTGATTTGTCATGTTCATGATGGTGTCCTGATCCGGAACCCCGCCATAATGAATTACCAGGGAATTATCTGCTGTAAGCGTATATGTAACAAATACTTCAACATTTCCCGGGAATCCCTGATCCATGTCCTTACTTTCCAGTGAAAATGTTATGGATGCGTCTTCATTATCTTCCCCTTCCGTAACCTTCCACATTCTTTCAAACCAACGGCAAAATCCCCCGTGAAGATTGTTTTTCCCGTCATTCTTGTCCAATTCATAAGCCTTACCGTTTAAGGTAAACTGAGCTCCTCCAATCCGGTTGGCATTGCGTCCGACTATTGCTCCATGTGCGGAACCGTTATTCTCATACCCCTTAAGACTTTCATGGCCTAAAAGCACATCCAGGCTTCCTTCCTTTGATGGTACGTTCATTTCCAGAATAACCGCACCATAATCCATCACCTTAACGGTCATTCCATTACCGTTATCCAGCGTGTATGCAGAAACCTTTGTTCCATCCTGCAGACTTCCGAACTCTTCCTTTAAAACCTTCATGATACCCTCCCGAATCAATAAAATAAAACCTTCTTCTCTACGGACATAAACATCCAAATATAACAAAAATTATATCACGTTTTAACAGTAAAAACAAGGCAGGATGATTATTATTCTATAAATCATCCTGCCACTTATGCTATTGTATTCCTTCCATGATATCAAGAAACTTCTTTACGTTGGCACCTGCATCGTTTTTAAATATTGCAGAGCCTGCCACAATAACATTAGCGCCTGCCTTTAGTGCATCTGAAAGATTATCCAGATTAATACCGCCGTCAATTTCAATATCTGTGCAAAGCCCTGCATCATCAATCATTTTTTTCACTGTTCGTACCTTATCCAGCGAACTCTCAATAAATTTCTGCCCTCCAAATCCTGGATGAACAGACATGACAAGAACCATGTCCACCATTGGAATGTACGGTTCTATTGCCGAAACTTCTGTTTCCGGATTCAATGTGATACCACATTTTACGCCATATTTTTTAATCTCCTCGAGGGTTTTTGCCACATCACTGCAGGCTTCCACATGTACGGTAATCATATCTGCCCCAGCTTCCACAAATTCCTTAATATAACGAATTGGCTCTTCAATCATCAGATGTACGTCAAATATTTTTTGAGTTGTTTTCCGGATGGATTTGATTACCGGCATTCCATATGAAATACTTGGAACAAACATTCCATCCATTACATCCACATGAATATACTGTACTCCTGCCTCATCTACTGCCTTAATCTCTTCTCCCAGTACGGAAAAATCCGCTGAAAGTATTGACGGTGATAAAATATTCATTGTCTGCTAATATCTCCTTACATTCTTTCGTTCATTATAGATTTCCACATAATTCTCATAACGTATCCGGTTAATTTTTCCTTCTGCTACCGCCTCTTTTACTGCGCAGTCAGGTTCGTTCACATGAACGCATCCATGAAACCGGCATTTTCCTTCATAAGGTTCAAATTCATGAAAATAAAAACGTATTTCATCCTTATCAAATTCTTCCAGATAAAGAGATGTAAATCCCGGTGTATCCATGATATAAGTATCCCCATGAACATGAAATAATTCCGAATGTCTTGTTGTATGTTTTCCACGCTTGATTTTATCACTGACGGCACCTGTTTCCATGAACGCATCCGGATAAATGTAATTTATGACAGAGGACTTCCCCACACCGGACGGACCGGCAAATACCGTGGTCTTTCCTTCAATACTGCAAAGCAGCTCCTCCATTCCTGTTTTCTCATAAGTACTGGTAAACAAAACCCTGCACCCGGATTCTTCAAAAATTCCCCGCAGTTCCAGACATCGGCTCTCATCAGCCAGTTCTTCCTTGTTAAAGCAGATAATGGTATCCACGCCTTCTTTTTCCATACGGATTAAAAATCTGCTAAGAAGATTCAGATTCGGTTCCGGTTCCCTTACAGCAAAAATAATAACTGCCTGATCCACATTGGCTACTTCAGGACGCAATAAACAATTATTTCTAGGCAATATGTTTACTATACTGCCTAGAAATTTATCCTCATCCAGAATATCCAGTTCCACGTTGTCGCCCACCAGAGGCTTTATCTTCTTATTCCTGAAAACGCCTTTTGCTTTACATTCAAACAGACCTTTTCCATCACAATACACATAATAAAATCCGGCTATCCCTTTCACAATTTTTCCCGTCATTGTGCTGTTACCTCAGAAAGAGGTACATACATGGTCTGTACGCTGTCTGTCTTAATCTTTGGTTCTCCCGTCACCGCATCGGTCCAGGAGTATCTTACATAGATTTCAGCATTACCATCCGCAACACCTTCTACTATACCATTAAATGAAATCTCCTGAGAATCCATAAGTGCATTCACGTCCGTAAATCCAAGAATCTCCTGGGAATAGCTCTGTCCGTCCTTCTCCTGACGGAATACTATCTGCACTTCCTTCATTCCTGTTTCTTCCACAAATCCTTCCGGAAGCGGATTTGCCGTAATCCATGCCTTTATCAGGACAATTTTACCCTGATAAGACTTTGTGTTATTTCCGCTGCTTAATACATATTCCACGATTGTTCCGGCTGCAAGCTTGGTTCCGGCAGGATAATTCTGTGCAACAACCTTTCCGGCTTCTACCGTGGTGCTGCTTACCGTTCCGCCAAGCTGTGCCACCAGCCCTGCCTTATCAATGGCTTCTCTTGCCTGGCTCTCATCCATATTCAAAAGGTTCGGAACTTCACCCTCTTTATTCTGTTTTCCGCGGCTTACAGTTATGGTAACCGTATCCCCCTGTTTTACCTGTGAACCGGCAACCGGAACCATTTTAATGACCGTTCCCTGTTCCGTATCATTGTTGAATTCATATTCCGTTACCGGATTTAATCCCTGTTCCTTCAAAATCTGCAATGCCTTTTCCTCGGTAAGCGACAGAACATTTACTACCTCAAAGGACTTTGGTCCCGTGCTGACCGTAACCACAATCTGGGTATTTTCGGCAACATGAACTCCTTCATCAACACTTTGTGCCATGACATAACCCTTGCCGATGATATCCGATTCTGCTGGTACAGATTTAAACCCAAGTCCCATTTCATTTAGCTTTTCCTTGGCCTCTTCTTCCTTAAGTCCAATCAGTCCCGGAACTGCAATTCCTTCATTCACGGCAACCGTTGGAGTCTGGGTTGTGGTTTCTTCCCGTCCCTTATCACTTCCGATTCCGTTAAATGTAATAAGTACACGGAAAACAACTGCAATTGTAATAATCACGATTACTACCGCAACACCAATGCCCAGCCATAACATAATTTTATCAATTTTGTTATCATCATGAGTTACCGTTATGTCATCATCATCGTCATCATCATCTTTATCAACAATATGATGCTCCTCATATTCCGTGTCATCATCATAAATATGCGTAAGATCAATACTGTTGTCCGTTACAATCTCCATGTCCGGACCATAGTCGTCCTCCGGATGATTATCCATAAACACCGGCATGACATCCGGTTCCTGTACCGTCTGCTTTCTTGCATTAATCTGATTCAGCTCATCCTGTGTGAACAGTACTGTCGGCGATGTATCCACATCCTCCGGCATTACTACAAAATTCTCATATGGGGTAATAAGTGCCCGTTTTAAATCCGCAATCAGTTCCGTAGCAGACTGGTATCTCTTATCCATGCGCTTCTGCGTACATTTTAAAATAATATTCTCCACGCTCACAGGTATGGACGGATTGAAATAAGACGGAGGCGTTATTTCATTCTGAATGTGCATAAGAGCAACGGAAACAGTTGTTTCCCCGTCAAACGGAACCCTTCCCGTACACATTTCGTAAAGGGTAATACCAAACGAATAAATATCACTGGTAATGTCGCTAAAACCACCTCTTGCCTGTTCCGGGGAAATATAATGCACGGAACCCATTGCCATGGAATTAACCGTATCCGTATTGGTAACCTTGGCAATACCAAAATCTGTTACTTTAACCTTTCCTTCCTTGGAAATTATGATATTCTGCGGCTTAATATCCCTGTGAATGATATTGTGTCTGTGTGCCGCTTCAATTCCCTGTGCAATCTGAATGGCGATGCTGACTGCTTCCTTATATTCCAGCGCACCCTTTTTATCAATATACTGCTTCAAGGTAATTCCTTCGACAAGTTCCATTACAATGTAGTAAATACCATTTTCATCGCCTACATCATATACATTTACAATATTGGCATGGGCCATGCCTGCAGCAGACTGCGCTTCAATCCTGAATTTGGATATAAAATTCCTGTCTTCGCTGAATTCTTTTTTTAGAACCTTTATTGCAACATACCGATTCAGCTTATGGCATTTTGCCTTATAAACATCAGCTGTTCCACCGGTTCCTATTTTCCCGATAATCTCATATCGATTTCCTATGATTGTGCCGTTTTCTAACATAACTCCTCTTCCTTCCAATAGGTTTTGGATTCCTTCTTTATGATTCCACCAGAATAACTCCTACGTTATCCCTTCCGCCATGATTATTGGCGCTCTGAATAAGATTTGCAACACGTACTTCAATGGATGCTTTCTGTTTTACAAGTCCCATTATCTCTTCGTCTTCCACCATATTGGTCAATCCATCCGTACACATTAATATCATGTCTTTCTCTTCCAGCTGAATTTCAAAATAGTCAGCCATGACAACCTTCATGCCGCCCACTGCCCTGGTAATGATATTTTTATTCTTATTGGTTCTTGCTTCCTTACGGTCCAGCTGTCCCATGCTTACCAGTTCTTCCACAAGAGAATGGTCTCTCGTAATCTGCTTTATTTCCTTATTAATGACATAAAGTCTGCTGTCGCCCACATTGGCAACATAAAGCATGCCATCCTTAATACAGGAAACCACCACTGTTGTTCCCATTCCGTTAAATTCCTCTGCTTCCCTTGCCTTGCCAAGAACTACTTCATTTGCACGGTGAATTGCCTTACCGATAAGTGTAATCGGGTCAGAATCATCAAGTGACTGTACCATATCCACCACGGTCTCAACAGTCAGTCTGGAAGCCAGGTCTCCTGCCTTATGTCCACCCATTCCATCTGCAACAATAAACAGATTAGGAAGATTTCCCACCGGGTCCGTCGAACAAAATACCGTATCCTGATTTACTTTTCGTACCTTACCCACATCTGTGGCTGAGTAAGCTTTCATTTAAAGTCCTCCTGTTCCCTGCCGAAAGAAAGTACCTATTGATTTTCTCTTTTATCCATATAGCTCTTTCTTAATTGTCCACAGGCTCCATTGATATCTCTACCCATTTCTCTTCTTATTGTAACATTTATTCCATTTCTTTCAAGTCTATTTTTAAAGTCCGTTATGGACTTTGCCGTAGACTGTCTGTAATTTCTTTCTTTAATCGGATTCACCGGAATCAGATTGACATGACAGTTTAATCCCTTAAGCAGCCTGCTAAGCCTTTCCGAATCCTCAAGTCTGTCATTTACTCCCTGAACCAGACTATATTCAAACGTAATCCTTCGTCCTGTATTCTCAAAATAATTTCTGCATGCATTCATGATTTCCTCTATGGAAAATGCATTGGCAACCGGCATCAGTTCCTTTCTCTGCTCATCACTGGATGCATGAAGTGAAATTGCAAGCGTCATCTGAAACTTTCGCTTTGCCAGCTCATTAATCTTTGGAACAATTCCGCAGGTGGAAACCGTAAGGTTTCTCTGGCTGATGTTTATTCCGTTGACATCGGTCAGAAGTTCAATAAATTTCAGTAAATTATCATAATTATCCATCGGTTCCCCGGAACCCATCACAACCACATTGGATACCCGTTCCCCCGTATGTCTTTCGATTGCATAAATCTGCTCTAACATCTCGGACGGTGTGAGATTCCTCGTAAGTCCATCCAGTGTGGATGCACAGAAACGGCAGCCCATCCTGCATCCCACCTGGGAAGAAATGCACACCGAATTTCCGTGCTTATACCGCATGAAAACACTTTCGATAACATTCCCGTCATGAAGTCCGAATAAATACTTTCTTGTCCCGTCAATCTGTGAAATCAGCACATCCACCGGTTTCAGGCAGACAAACCTCGTTTCCTTTCGAAGCTTTTCCTTAAGTTTTCCCGGCACATTTCCCATTTCATCCAGACTTTCCACCTTTTTTACATGCATCCAGTCATAAATCTGTTTTCCACGAAACTTTGCCTCTCCAAGCCCTGCAATAAACTCCGTCAGTTCTTCAAGATTCAGAGACTTTATATCTGTCAGCCGGTCATCCTGTATATTCTGCATATCATTTACGTCCTGCATATTCTCAACTTCTCTCATTATAAAAATTTCCTGAATCGTGCCACAAAAAAACCATCCGTTCCATGCACTCCCGGAAGCAGCTGCAAATATCCTTCTTTCACTGTCTTTCTTGAGACATCATCCACAAGAAACCTCTCCGGTATGACCGTTTCCATCTCTTCCGGCACAAGACCCAGTGTTTCCCCAATCCACTTCCAGTTTTCTTCGTTTTCCTCCCGGTTAATGGTACAGGTGGAAAATACCAGTCTTCCACCCTTTTTTACATACTTTGCCACCACGGAAAGAATCTCCCTCTGCAGACGGACAAGTTCTTTTTGTTTCTGAAGTGTCATTTTATACTTAATGTCCGGCTTTCTTCCCATGATGCCAAGACCGGAACACGGCAAATCCGCCAGCACAATATCTGCACTTTCAATATCTTCTTCATAAAGAACCAGTGCATCCTTTACTTCCACTCTCATGTTGGCAAGTCCCATGCGCTCTGCTGTCTGCTTCATAAGCGTAACCTTCATTCCCGAGATATCCCTTGATTCAACAAGACCGCTTCCCTTAAGCATCAGTGCCGCATGAACACTTTTTCCTCCCGGCGCCGCACACACATCAATAATCCTGTCATTCTCCTTAGGTGCCGCAGCTAGTCCCACCAGCATGGAACTAATATCCTGCACGTTAATCAGTCCCTCTTTAAATGCATCAAGCCCCGCAATATAATTATAACCCGAGATTTTTAATGCCCCGTGAATGTCTAAAACCTTATCCGCACTGACACCCTGCTTTTTTAATGATGTAATGATTTCCTCTTCTGTCTTTTTTATAGTATTGCATCTTACATAGGTACTGCTTTCCTCTTCAAATGCCTCAAGAATCTTTACAAGCCTGTCCGTCCCGTACTCCTTCTGCCATTTTAAAAGAATCCATTCCGGCATGGAGTATTTCAGATGGAGCATAAAAATCTCATCATCTCCGGCTAATTGTGCAAAGTCCGGACTGCTCCATTTTTCCCTGTCCCTTACAACATTTCTCAACACACCGTTGACAAATGCTTTCAATGTGTGAAATCCTCTTTTTGCCGCAAGCTTTACTGCTTCGTTACAGACTGCGCTTTCCGGCACCCCGTCCATGAAAAGGATCTGGTACACGGACATTCTTAAAATATTCCGGATTACCGGCTTCATTTTTTGTACAGGAACCTTGGAAAAAGAATCAATCACATAATCCAGATAAATTAATTTTTCAATGGTTCCCTGTGTAAGTCTGGTAATAAAAGCACGTTCATTCTTATCAAGATACTGGAATTTCTTTAAAGCATTATGCAGGGTCACATGACTGTATGCGCCCTTTTCATTTACTTCCATGAGAATATCCAGTACCACGGATCGTAAATTTACTGATTCTGACATAACTCTTCTCCAACTGTGATTCTGGTTCCCGCCAGAAATGCCGCCGTATCCATTCTCTTCTTTCCTTCAAGCTGTACTTCTTTCACTGACAGGGCATCCTTACCGCATCGAACCACAAAATCCTTCTTTGAGACCGAAACAATCTGCCCCGGAGCAAATTCCGAAAAATCCCCGCTAACTACATCCGCATCCCATATTTTCAAGGTTCTCCCTTTATAAAAAGTATATGCACTCGGCCACGGATTTAATCCGCGGATAAGGCACTCTATGGAATGGGCACTCCGGTTAAAATCAATCTTTCCTACTGATTTATCCAGAATCCTGGCATAAGAGGCTTTCTCCGAATCCTGCGGAATTCTTGTAATGGTTCCCTTCTCCAGTCCTTCCAGCGTCTTTACCAGAAGCTTTGCTCCGTCTTCACTTAATTTATCAAAAAGACTTCCGCCTGTTTCCTTTGCATCAATCTCTCTTACCGACTGTAACAGCATATCACCGGTATCAATTCCTGAATCCATAAGCATGGTCGTCACGCCTGTTTCTTTTTTCCCGTCAATAACTGCCTGTTGAATTGGTGCCGCACCGCGATATTCCGGAAGAAGCGATGCATGCACATTCACGCATCCGTATTTTGGCATGGTCAGAATCTCTTTTGGAAGAAACTGTCCAAATGCCACCACAACAATAACCTCCGGATTTATTTCTCTTAATACTTCCACAAATTCAGCATCTCTTACCTTCACAGGCTGATATACCGGAATTCCATATTCCAGTGCCGTTACCTTGACAGGCGGCATTGCTAATTCCTTTCCCCTGCCCTTTGGCTTATCCGGCTGTGTCACCACCGCCGCCACTTCATGTCCTGCCCCGGCAATTGCTTTTAACGTACCCACCGCAAAATCCGGTGTCCCCATAAATACGACCTTCACTATTCCTCATCCTCTCCATTGGAAGTGTCAACCAGACCACCTTCCACGAAATCTACATACATTTTTCCATCCAGATGGTCTACTTCATGACAGATGGCTCTTGCCAGAAGCTCCGTTCCTTCCACAATATATGTCTTCATGTTCTCATCCTTGGCACGTGCCTTAACATAATTCGGACGTGTCACGATACCGGACTTACCCGGAACGCTAAGACACCCCTCATATCCGGTCTGTGAACCGCTTCTTTCCAGAATCTCTGGGTTAATCATTACAAGAGGCTTTCCCTCTCCGGTATCAATTACAACAAGCCTTTTTAACACCCCGACCTGAGGTGCCGCTAGTCCAACACCGTCCGCCTCATACATTGTTTCAAACATGTCTTCAATCAGCTCCTTAATTTTCGGAGTCATTTCCTGAATCTCCCTTGACTTCTTTCTTAATACATCATCGCCAAGTTCCCTGATATTTCTAAGTGCCATTTTCCATTCCTCCTGATAATACTTTGTATCTTTGAATCCTTGAATCAGACTTTGTATATTCAAATCTTTTTTACTGTCATTCCTCATAATAATAACATAGACGGATAATTTCGGGAAGAGAATTCTTTTGCAGCCTGAATTTGTAGTGCTAGTGACGGATGTCCGGGGTGGCAGTGGCAGGGGATGGTTTCTATCTGTGCCAAGGCGGTATGTGGGTTACGAATTGTGGTTTTCTAACACAATACATTTCATTTATCGACCAGTGACGA
>JAQXXN010000051.1 GCA_029226085.1 Thermoflexaceae bacterium | reverse complement strand
TATTAAAATAAAGGAGATATAAAAATGAACAAAGTATTAGAAGAAATCAGCAAGATTGGTATTGTACCTGTAATTGCGCTTGACAAGGTAGAGGATGCAGAGCCTCTTGCAAAGGCATTAATCGAAGGAGGACTTCCATGTGCAGAAGTTACATTCCGTACAGCAGCTGCTGAGGAATCCATTCGTATTATGGCTTCCAAGTTCCCTGAAATGTTAGTTGGTGCTGGTACTGTATTAACAACAGAGCAGGTTGACAGAGCAGTGAATGCCGGTGCAAAGTTTATCGTAAGCCCAGGTCTTAATCCAAAGGTTGTTAAATATTGTGTTGATAAAGGAATTCCTGTAACACCTGGTACAGCAAATCCAAGTGATGTTGAGCAGGCAATCGAATTAGGTCTTGAAGTTGTTAAGTTCTTCCCAGCTGAAGCAGCAGGCGGTCTTAACATGATTAAGTCCATGGCTGCACCATATACTAACATGAAGTTCATGCCAACAGGCGGAATTAATGCAAAGAATCTTACTACATATCTTGATTTTGGTAAGATTATTGCCTGCGGCGGAAGCTGGATGGTAAATAAGGACATGGTAAATGCCGGTGATTTCGAAGGAATCAAGAACCTGACAAAGCAGGCTGTTGAAACAATGTTAGGTTTTGAAGTAAAGCACGTTGGTATCAACTGTGTTAACGAAAATGATGCAATGGAAGTTGCTGATGCATTCTCCGGCATGTTCGGCTTTGAAAAGAAGGTAGGCAACAGCTCCATTTTTGCAGGTACAGGTCTTGAAATCATGAAGAACCCATACCTTGGAAAGAATGGTCATATTGCGGTTGCTACAAACTACATTAACAGAGCAATTTATCATTTAGAGAGAAGAGGCTGCAAGTTCGACATGAATACAGCAAAGTATGATGCAAAGGGTAATCTTAAGGCAGTTTACTTTGAAGGTGAGTTCGGCGGATTTGCCTGCCATCTGGTTCAGAAGTAAGAAGACGGCGGCGTGGCTGCAATTATTTCTTATCAGGCAGCAAGGCGGTCAGACATTAACCGCTTTGACATAATTACACATATATAATGGAGGATTTTTAAAATGGCAAAAGTTATTACTATGGGTGAAATCATGTTAAGATTATCCACACCAAATCATGAGAAGTTTATTCAGGCAGACGAATTTGATGTATGCTACGGTGGTGGTGAAGCAAACGTTGCAGTTTCACTTGCAAATTATGGACATGATGCTGAATTCATAACAGCAGTTCCAAACAATGAAATCGGTGAATGTGCAGTAGCAGCTCTTAACAAGTATGGCGTTTCTACAAAGAACGTTGCTAAGTGTGGCGAAAGACTTGGTATTTACTACCTTGAGTCCGGATGCTCCATGAGACCTTCCAAGGTTGTTTATGACAGAGCTCATTCTTCTATTTCAACAGCAACAGCTGCTGATTTTGATTTTGATAAGATTTTTGAAGGTGCTGACTGGTTCCATTTCACAGGAATTACACCGGCTGTATCTGACAGTGCTGCTGTATTAACAGAGGAAGCTTTAAAGGCTGCTAAGAGACATGGCGTAAAGGTTTCTGTTGACCTTAACTTCCGTAAGAAATTATGGTCTTCCGAGAAGGCTCAGAAGGTTATGAAGAACCTTATGCAGTATGTTGATGTATGTATTGGTAATGAAGAGGATGCTGAACTGGTATTAGGTTACAAGCCAGGTAACACAGATGTAACAAGCGGTGAATTAGAGCTTGCTGGTTACAAGTCCATTTTCGAGCAGATGGTAGCTGATTATAATTTTGAGTACTGCATCAGCTCCTTAAGAGTATCTCATTCTGCATCCGATAACGGCTGGTCTGCATGTATTTACTCAAGAGATACCAAGGAATTCTATCATTCCAAGGAATACAGCATTCACCCAATCGTTGACCGTGTTGGTGGTGGTGACTCCTTCGCAGGTGGTACAATCTGTGGTTTCCTTGATGGCAAGAACTTCAAGGATGCATTAGAGTTTGGTGTTGCAGCATCTGCTCTTAAGCATACAATTCCTGGTGATTTCAACCTTGTATCAAGAAAAGAAGTTGAAACACTTGCAGGCGGCGATGCTTCAGGTCGTGTACAGAGATAATAAGAAAGAAAACGGGTAAAGAGTTTTGCCCGGTGATGAGAGGCTGTTGCTCTATATTTATTTGATGTAAAGCAATAGCCTCTTTCTTTCATTTATGATATAATGCAGTTAAAATCAGGCAGTTAAGGGGAATATATGAAAGATTTTTTTAGTAACAGATATATTAGGGTAATCATGGTATTAGAACTGGTGATTCTTTTTATATTTATTGGAAAGATTTTTCTTCCAATGAATAATTATCAGATATCATACAG
The DNA here is from genome assembly GCA_029226085.1 of Thermoflexaceae bacterium. Classification (GTDB taxonomy): domain Bacteria; phylum Bacillota; class Clostridia; order Lachnospirales; family Lachnospiraceae; genus MGBC120314. Next base: position 8,387 of record JAQXXN010000051.1, on the reverse strand, counting down.
TGAAATGGCATATGTAAATGGGAAAATAGTTGACGGAAAGGGCGTATATACCAATAGTTCCATGGGAACGGAAGGGTATTTTGTCTATGGTCCGTCTTTTGACATAAAACGTGGCATCTATGATGTGACAATCAATTATGAGGCGGAAGAAGATGGTAATTACATTATTGTTTCCGGAGATAACGAAGATTATAACAGTATCTTAAAGGATGATTTTACCTTAAGTCCCCTGTTACAGTCACAGACCTTTACCGTGTGGTTTAACAAGAATACAAATTATGCGGTATTTTCCGTGATGTATGCAGGAAAAGGAGAATTTGCGGTAGAAAGCATTCAGGTGAAAGAAAATGTAAGCGGAAGAATTTATGCAGTTTTAAAGGCATTGTTTTATATAACCTGCTTAAACTTCATACTCTGGATATGCAGACTGGCGGCAGGCGAAAAAATAAAAAAAGAACAGGCATTTGAAGTACTGGTGCTTTGTGGCATTGTACTGATTGCATCGTATCCTTTATTTACTTCTTTTCTAACGGAAGGAGATGACATTGTTTATCATCTTCTGCGGATTGAGGGAATTAAAGAAGGGCTGCTTTCCGGACAGTTGCCGGTACGGATTCATCCGGTACAATATCGTGGTTATGGATATGCAAGCTCCATTTTTTATGGAGAATTATTGCTGTATATTCCGGCAGTTTTGCGTTTATGCGGGGTTACACTTCAGAATGCCTATAAAATCTTTGTGCTGCTTATTAATGTAGGAACCGTGCTGATTTCGTGGAAATGCATGTGCGCCATTTTTAAGGATAAGAAAATTGCGCTCCTTTGCTGTATGGTATATGCATTGTCACCGTACCGGTTATTTAATATCTATGTGAGAAGTGCCGTTGGGGAATATAGTGCCATGATGTTCTGGCCGGTGATAGCACTGGGATTATACCGGCTGTTTTGCAAAGAAGAGCAGGAAAATAAAAAGCAAACTGCATGGATACTGCTTACCATAGGGTTTACGGGACTGATTCAGACCCATCTTCTAAGCTGTGAGCTTGCGGTTGTTTTTTCTGTAATTATCTGCCTGATAATGTGGAAAAAGTTTTTCAGTAAAACAACATTCTGCCAAATCGGAAAGTTTTTTCTTTCCACGGTCTGCATTAATCTGTTTTATTTATTGCCGTTTTTACAGTTTATGATAAAAGGCGGAGTAAATATTACGGATTTTGGCTCCATCCATACAAAGATGATACAGGGAAACGGGATATTTCCTGCCCAGTATCTGAATCTTTTTGTTAATGGACATGGAATGGCTTACGGGCATGGAGTATCTGCCTACAAAGGCTTCGGAATGAGTGACGAGGCAGGGATTACCATTGGCCTTTCGTTACTGGCAGGACTGGTTGTTTTTGGATTCCTTCTTCTGGTTTCTTATGGAAACGTAAAAAAGGAAAAGCATTACCGTATGGCTGTTCTTACGGGTGTATTGGGATTTATAGCACTGGTACTGGCAACCAATGTTTTTCCTTGGGATGTTTTGTGCAGACTGCTTGGAAGGAGTGTAAGCACACTACAGTTTCCATGGAGGGCTCTGTCTGTGGGAAGCATTCTGCTGACAGTGACACTTGGCTGTGTCTTAAGCATGATTTCGCATCTGTGGGATAAATACCATTGCGATATTTTTGTCGGGATTATTATTGCAGTAAGCCTTATTACGGCAGGTTATATGTTGTATGACCGTCTAAACACCAGTGCGGGCATGTATGTTTATGACGGAGTATCACTGGCGGACAAAGGCTCAGGCTCATTGGATGAATATGCACCGTCTGAGACCGACTGGAAGGAATTAACGATGTTTTCTCCGATTCCTGCGGAAAATCTTATTCTATCTGGGTACGATAAGGATTATACGAATATTTCCCTTACTGTAAAGGAAACGGATAATCAGCCCGGATTGGTAGCTGTGCCTTTGCTTTATTATGAAGGCTATGAAGCACGGGATGATGCCGGAAATCTTATGCGGCTATTGGGGGATGACAATGGGGTGATGAATATAGTGGTTCCGGCAGGATTTGACGGAAATATTACCATCCGGTATGTAGGTTTCTGGTACTGGAGAGTGGCTGAAATTGTTTCTGTGGTTAGTTTTGTTATTTTTTTGTATTTTGCTGTTAAGTCCTTTTACAGATGTGCCGATATAAGAAATGATTAAGGTATATTCTGGCTATTTTTAGTATGAGAAATTACAGGAGGAAGTTCTGTATGAAAATAAAAAGCATGATTCAAAAATCTTGGAAATATATATTAGGTCTCTTGGCTCTGGTCGGTGTATCCGGTGTGCTGATTTCATATGTTACGGCAAGCAATGAACCGATTCTTTCGCTTAATGGACCGGAAAGCCACAGCCTTACTTCGGATACGATTGTGGATTTGTCGGCAAATGTAACCATTCCTAATTTTACGGGTGATGTGGATGCACTGATTGCAACAAACCTCGTATGGGAAACAGAAAACAATCAGATTGTCATGCTTTCCAAAAATTTTGCAACTGATATTTCGAGCGATCAGGTCATTGGTAATAATATTCAGGCAAAGGCAATTAAGGCAGGCCGTACCAATATTTCCGTAAAGTTTTATTATAAGCTGGATGCAGACGGAAATGTAACTGCAGATGCGTATGTTCCGGGTGACAGCAGCTTTTTATCCAGTGAAATCAAGTATTCCTCCTTTACATGTCAGTTTGTTGCAACCTTTGATCCAATTGACGCTTATTCGGAAACCAGAGTATATGAACCGGGAGAACAGCTGACATTCCGGGGAAATACCTATTCCTCTGACCCGGTGACTGTGACATCCAGCAATAATGTGGCAACCGGCGTGGAAGCCAGCCATAGTGAAGGAAAGATTAACGTAAGAATGGGTGGTAAGGCAATCGTGTGCATACGCCCTCAATCCGGTTATGTAGCAGAGTCTAATACATATATTGATGATTTGTGTTCCTATTATTCCATTGTGGGTGCCTGCCGCTTTAATGATACCAGGATTGATTCCTCGGATACTTATGAAATGCAGGTTTCGGAATACGGAATTCAAAGAATTGAGTCGAATATTGATACTTCCGATAATTCGGGAGTAACATACGAAACAACAGATGCATCCGTTGCAATCATGGACAGAAGTGCAGTGACACCAAAGGGAGCAGGATATGCAACCATTACGGCAGGTGTAAAAGGGGATGATGGTAATTACATGTCCTATACCAATGCACTTGGAATGATTGTGAATTCTTCGGATTCGGTTACGGTTCTCATACCGTTTGTATGGTTAAACGGCGGAACAGCATCAGAGAGCATGATTCAGAATCTGAATGTGGGCGATTATTTTCAGCTTCAGACTAACGCAACGGCAAGTTCATCGGTTATTTATACATCATCCAATACATCTGTGGCATCTGTTTCGGATACCGGTTACATCACGGCAAAAGCCAGTGGTACTACCACGATTACCGCAACCGTGACTAATGGAACTTATACCAAGGATATAACGGCAACCATCAATGTTGGTGATATTTTCTCATTGAATGCTGCGGAAGTTTCTCTTGGCGTGAATGAGTCCTATGATATTGCTGCCGTAGGAACAGCTTCCGGAGCTAACATTACCTTTACAATCGATGGAGTAGATGCTGCCAATGCAAACGGTGGACTTACCGGTGAAATAAATTCCAATGTGCTCACGGTTACGGGACACCGTGAAGGAACCTATACTGTTCAGGCTAAAATGGAGCATAACGGAATGATTAAGACAGCAAGCTGTATTGTTACTGTTAAGACACAGGTTACGGATGTTACCATCACGCCGACTGTATTGAATCTGAACGTGGGTGATACGGCGAATTTATCTGTTACCGTAGGACCAAATTCCGCCTATAATAAAAATGTTGTCTGGGTATCTTCAGACAGTGACGTGGTAAGCGTTGACACGGAAAATGCAACGGCTTACGGCGCAATTGTTACAGCAAAGAAAGGCGGTATTGCAACGGTAACGGTTGTTTCCGTGTCAGACGGTACCAAATATGCAACCTGTACGATTTATGTCCGTGAGGCGGTTACCGGTATTAAATTAAGCGAAAGCAGTGTTACGGTCAACATGAATATTATTCCGGAATATGTATTAATTGCGACTGTACTTCCGGAAAATACCACAGGACTTTCCGATGGAGTGAACCGGACTGTCATCTGGTCATCCACGGATGAGAATGTTCTTACCGTAGACCAGACCGGTAAAGTAAAGTTTATTGCCCCGGGTAATGCGGCAGTTGTAGCCCAGACCGAAGATGGCGGATTTACTGCATATTGTAATTTTACGTTATCCGTTCCGGTTGAGGAAGTAAGAATTACTTCGGAGGATTTGATTTTAAATGTGGGAGATGAAGTGGCACTGACAGCGGAAGTTTTGCCGCTGACGGCTTCCAACCGTACCGTGGAGTGGAGTACAACCGATACAAATGTTGTAACAATTGATTCAAACGGTACCTTAAAGGCAGTGAATGCAGGCCATGCAGCCGTATTCTGCCGGTCACTGGATAATGGTGCAGAAGACTATATTAATGTCTATGTAAGGCAGCCGGTTTCTACCGTTACCCTGAATACCAATGCCATTACCGTACCAAAGGGAACTGAATTCTGGCTCTATGCCACAATTCTTCCGGAAGATGCGGATATCAAGGTGGTTGATTGGTCGTCAAGCGATGAAACCCTTGCAACAGTTGGAGCAGACGGTAAGGTTACCGCATTAATGCCAGGTGTTGTTACCATTACGGCAACCAGCCGTGATACCGGTGATTCGGATTTCTGTGTTGTTACCATTGAAGAGGCGGTTACATCCATTACCCTGGCAACCGGTGACAGCCAGACTTTGTTTGTGGGTGCACAGTTTACCATTGTTCCGGAAGTCCTGCCGATTGATGCACCAAATAAAAATGTTACTTATGTTTCCAGTAATGAAAGCATTGCAACTGTTGATGCAAATGGTGTTGTTACCGCATTGATGGGTGGGGAATGTGATATAATCGTAACCACGGAAGAAAGGCAGTTAAAAGCATTATGCCATATTACGGTTAAGGAATACTTATCAACCATTACTCTTGACCGTACGTTTACTTATATTAATATTGGCTCCTATACGGATTTGATTGCAACAACAACAACAGATACGGCAACGAATAAGAATATTGTCTGGAAAACAGCCAATTCCGGTATTGCAAGTGTGGATCAGACCGGACGTGTAACGGCGGTGTCTTACGGTACAACGGTGATTACCGCAGTGGCAGAGGATGGCGGCGGTGCAACGGCAACCTGTGTTGTTCAGGTCGTTGAGCCGGTTACATCCATTACGTTAAGTACCAATGAACTTCGAATGATAGCAGGAGATACCTATATTATCGGAGCAACGGTTCTGCCGGGAAATGCATCCGTTAAGACATTAAAATGGGAATCAACGAATCCTGCGGTTGCAACAGTAGATGCAGACGGGGAAGTAACGGCTGTTGCAGGTGGAAAGTGTAGAATTTATGCATATTCAACAGATGGAAACAATGTCAGCGCATATTGTACAGTTTATGTTACCAACGTAACAAACGCAACGGCATTGGCACTGAATTCATCGGAGATTAAGATAAAAATCGGGGAACACAGACAGCTGACTGTTAAATCTACGCCGACTGTCATAACAGAAGGTCTGGCATGGTATTCCACAGATACCGGCATTGTAACGGTTGACCAGCTTGGAAATATTGTCGGTATTGCAGAAGGTACGGCAAATGTTGTTGTTTATGGTCAGTCCAGTGGTGTTGAAGGAATCTGTAAAGTTACGGTGGAGAGTGATGTCATAAAGGCGACCTCCATAAAACTGAATTCTTCCGAGATAACCATGCTTGCAGGAAAGACAAGACAGCTTGTGACAAGATTGAATCCGACCAATTCCACGGAAAATATCCGCTGGTATTCCACGGATACATCCGTTGTGGTAGTTGACGGTAATGGAAAGATTACCACGGTAGGACCTGGGCAGGCAGAGGTTATTGCGGTAACCGCAACAACCGGACTGGAAACATCCTGTCTGGTACACTCCATGGCAATCAGCAGATCGTCCGTAACGCTGCAGCAGTATGATCCGTTCATGCTGTATGTGGACGGTGCACCGTCAAAGGTGTCCTGGCGTACCAATAACCCTCGTATTGCAACGGTTTCTTCTAATGGTGAAGTAATCGGACGTAAGGAAGGAACCACAACCATTACGGCAACGGTGGACGGTAAGACGTTGACCTGTACCGTGACAATTACGGAAGCAACCAAGAAGTAATTGTAGTTTGTATAGAAAAAAACAGACGAGAATGAAAGACGAGATATGAAAATAGAAACAGCAGGTCAGCTTTGGGAGAGAAGCTGGCCTGCTGTTTTTTTGACTTGAGGTTAAGAACTTTATAAAACAGATTATTAATTTTGTGGAAAAAACAATCATATAAATTCAGTATAAATATAAAATAGAAGAAGTTCCAAGCAAGCTTGGAACTTCTCCTAATGTTAAAATATGAGGGGGAGATAGAAAGATAAATAAATTATCTATCTATCTTGGTTCTTATAATAACAATTAATTATGTCTAAAGTATGTCCAAATTGTAAATAATTTAATTATTTTGTTCATAATTTCAATTTTGGGATTCATTTGATGAATAAGAATGCTTTATTGAAAAAAAATAACGAATATGGTATCATTATTTCTATGTGAAAGAATATTTTGATATAAGACTTAAGATTATTCAATAACATAATATAGGAATGGAAGGTTAACATGGATAAGAACGATTTTGAATTTGACGTGGAAAATATTAAAGAGGCAGAAGATGCGTATGATTATAGTGACCTGGAAGATTTATCCTTAATTACTCCGAAGAAAAAGGATGAAAAGCCTTCGAGGGAAGAGGAATTGGAAGAAAAGGCAGAAAATGGGCTTAAGATTCTTGGAATCATCACCGGAATTCTTGTTTTGCTGATTATTATTGTATGTGTTGTAATGTTCCTGGTTAATAATTCCAAGAAAAATACGTATGCATATCACTATAATCTGGGTGTGGAAGCATATCAGAACATGGATTATGATTCCGCCATTAAGTATTTTGAAAAAGCACTTACCTACAAAGAGGCAAATAACATTAACGAAAGACTGATTCTTTATAAGTGCTATAAGACAATCGGTGAGGAAGATACGGCAATTGGAATTCTTGAGGACTTGCTGCAGTATGATCCGTATAATGTGGAAGCAATTACCGTGATTGCCGGATATTATTATAAGAATGGTAATCTTCAAAAGCTGGATGAAATGATTGAAAAATATAAGGGCACCGAAGCAGAAAGTGCACTGGCTTCCTATATGCTGGATGTTCCGGCAGTTTCACACGACAGCGGTAAGTATAATAATTCCATCAGCGTTGTGCTGTATTCTGCAACCGGTGATAATATTTATTATACACTGGATGGCAGTGATCCTACGACTTATGATACTTTATATACAGCTCCGATTGAAATCGGGAAGGGAACAACGACCCTTAAGGCAGTTGTGATTAATGATGCAGGTGTTGCCAGTGATGTGGTTGAATACAAATACGAAATTGAATTTGTTACGCCGGATACGCCGGAAGTAAGTCCTGCCAGTGGAAATTATACGGAAAACCAGCAGATTACTATTTCAAATGTACCGGAGGGTGCAGGGGCATATTATACATTTGACGGTTCTACGCCGACCATTGAATCAGAACAGTATACGGAACCGATTGACATGCCGGGTGGTAATAATATTTTCTCGGTGGTGTTCATAAGCAGTGACAATGTGTCAAGTGCGGTTGTGAAGCGTAACTATAACCTTAAAGTGGCAGAAAAATATTCCTTTGAGGATTCTGTGGAAGCCATTAAGTATGTATTAATTAAAAAGAACGAGATTTCATCCGATGGAAATAAGACGGCAGACGGAGAAGAAATCAAGTTTGTTTACTATGCAAAGCGGGAAGTGGATGGTAATGAAATGTACTTAATGTATTATGACATTAAGCAGGATGAAGGATTTGTGCGTCAGAATTATCTATTCGGGGTAGATGTTCAAAAAGGAACGACGTATAAGGTTGTGGATGTTAATGGTGTACTTACATCAGAAGAATATAAATAAATTGGAGGTATAAAATGTACAGGATTCTAAAGGCTGAAAAATTAGCAGAAAAGATTTTTTTAATGGATGTGGAAGCTCCGAGAATCTCAAAATACTGCGAACCGGGTCAGTTTATCATCGCAAAGATGGATGAGGCAGGGGAACGTATTCCGCTTACAATCTGTGATTATGACAGGGAGAAG
>JAQXXN010000050.1 GCA_029226085.1 Thermoflexaceae bacterium | reverse complement strand
AGGGAGGAGAAACATACATGAAACGTACAATAATTGATGCTAGTCAGTTAGAAATTACAGAAAAAGTAGTATCAATCAAGCGTGTAACTAAGGTTGTTAAGGGTGGACGTAACATGCGCTTTTCAGCATTAGTAGTTGTTGGTGACGGCAACGGTCACGTTGGTGCAGGTATTGGTAAGGCTGCCGAAGTTCCTGAAGCAATCCGCAAGGGAAAGGAAGACGCCATCAAACATTTAGTTTCTGTACCTGTTGATGAAAACTTAAGCATTCCGCATGACTTCGTTGGAAAATTCGGAAGTGCTAATGTATTATTAAAGAGAGCACCAGAAGGTACTGGTGTTATCGCTGGTGGCCCTGCACGTTCCGTTATCGAGCTTGCAGGTATCAAGAACATTCGTACAAAGTCACTTGGCTCAAACAACAAGCAGAATGTTGTATATGCAACAATTGCAGGTTTAAGCCAGTTAAAGACTCCGGAAGAAGTTGCAAGACTTCGTGGTAAGTCAGTTGATGAGCTTTATAACTAATTAGGAGGGACTAATAAATGGCAGAGAAATTAAAAATCACATTAGTTAAGTCTACTATCGGTGCTATTCCTAAGCAGGTTAAGACAGTTGAAGCTCTTGGCTTAAACAAACTTCATAAGACTGTTGAATTACCTGATAATGCAGCAACAAGAGGCATGATTCAGAGAGTTAGACACTTAGTAAAAGTAGAAGAAATCTAATAATTTGAATAAGGAGGATAAAAATGGACTTATCAAATTTACAGCCTGCTGCTGGTTCAGTGCAGAGCGATAATTTCAGAAGAGGCCGTGGACACGGTTCAGGAAATGGTAAGACAGCCGGTAAGGGTCATAAGGGTCAGAAGGCTCGTTCAGGAGCTCCAAGACCGGGATTCGAAGGTGGTCAGATGCCATTATACAGAAGAATTCCAAAGAGAGGATTCACAAATAGAAATTACAAGGAAATCATCGGAATCAATGTAAGTGCTCTTGAAGCATTTGAGAATGGTACAGAGGTTACTGTTGAGACATTAATGGAAACCGGTATTGTTTCAAATCCGAAAGATGGTGTTAAGATTCTTGGTAATGGTGAATTAACTAAGAAGCTTAATGTTAAGGCTAACGCTTTCAGCGCATCAGCTAAGGAAAAGATTGAAGCTGTTGGTGGTACTTGTGAGGTGATCTAATGTTTAAAACACTCCGTGACGCATTAAAAATTAAGGATATAAGAAGTAAACTTTTATATACATTCTTAATGTTAGTTGTTATAAGAATAGGAAGCCTGCTTCCTATTCCTGGAGTTAATACAACTTATTTTAATACATTGTTTAGTTCAACTGGTGATGCATTTAGTTTTCTGGATGCATTCACCGGTGGTTCATTCTTATCAATGTCAGTATTTGCATTAAGCATTACACCATATATTACATCTTCCATTATCATGCAGCTTATGACAATAGCTATTCCAAAGCTTGAAGAGATGCAGAAGGAAGGCGAAGACGGAAGAAAGAAGATTGCTGAAATCACACGTTATCTTACCGTTGCACTGGCATTAATTGAAAGTACTGCCATGGCAGTCGGTTTTGGCGGACAGGGACTGATTAAAGGTTATGAAACCATGGGAACTTTCCAGTACGTGTGGTCTGTTATTGTAATTATTGTTACTTTAACAGCCGGTTCAGCTTTACTTATGTGGATTGGTGAAAGAATTACGGAAAAGGGTGTTGGAAACGGTATCTCTATCGTACTTTTATTCAACATTGTTTCACGTATTCCGGAAGATATGGCGACATTGTTTAGGAATTTTGTATTTTCCAAGGATGTAGCAAGAGGAGTACTGGCTGCAGTAATCATACTCGCAGTTATCATTGCAATGGTAGTATTCGTATGTATTCTTCAGGATGGTGTACGAAAGATACCGGTACAGTACTCACAGAAAATTGTTGGTAGAAAGTCTGCTGGCGGACAGCAGTCATCCATACCGCTTAGAGTAAATACCGCTGGTGTTATTCCTGTCATCTTTGCTTCATCATTAATGTCGACGCCAGTCATTATTGCTCAGTTCTTCTCCAATTCAGGTGCAGAATGGGCAAGATACTTAAGTTCATCATATTGGTGTAACCCACAGTATCCAAAGTATTCCATCGGTTTACTGTTATATATTGTATTAGTAGTTTTCTTTGCTTACTTCTATACATCTATTACATTTAATCCGCCGGAAATTGCCAATAACATGAAGAAGAGTGGTGGATTTATTCCGGGTATTCGTCCTGGTAAGCCGACCTCAGATTACTTAAATAAGATTCTTAATTATATAATCTTTATTGGTGCATGTGGATTAATCATTGTTGCCGTTGTGCCAATTTTCTTCTCCGGTGTATTTAAGGCAAGCGTATCATTTAGTGGTACATCAATCATCATTATTGTTGGTGTTATTCTTGAAACACTGAAAGCAATTGAGTCACAAATGCTTGTAAGAAATTACAAGGGATTTTTAAATGATTAATTAGCAGATAACTTGCCCGGTTTTACCGGGCGAGTTTTTCTGGCTTATTTATAACATTCAGTGAAAGGCAGAGGAAAAATCATGAAGATAATTATGTTAGGTGCACCTGGTGCCGGTAAAGGTACACAGGCAAAGATGATTGCAGATAAATATTCCATTCCGCATATTTCCACAGGAGATATCTTCCGTGCAAATATTAAGAATGGTACAGAACTGGGTAAGAAAGCAAAGACATACATGGATCAGGGACTTTTGGTTCCGGATGAATTAGTAGTAGATCTTATCATGGATCGTTTTAAGGAAGCTGACTGTGCAAATGGTTATGTTCTGGATGGTTTCCCAAGAACAATTCCACAGGCGGAAAGTCTGGATAAGGCTTTGAATGCAATTGGAGAAAAGGTTGATTTTGCAATTAATGTGGAAGTTCCGGATGAAAACATTGTAAGACGTATGTCAGGACGCCGTGCCTGTGTTGGATGCGGAGCAACATATCATATTGTATATAATCCGACAAAGACAGAAGGAATTTGTGACAGATGTGGCAAGGAATTAATCTTAAGGGATGATGACAAGCCGGAAACAGTTGAGAAGCGTCTTAAGGTATATCATGAACAGACACAGCCACTTATTGATTTCTATGGAAATAAGGGTATACTGAAAGAAGTTGACGGTACTGTTGACATGAATGATGTATTCAGTGCAATCGTAAAGATTCTTGGAGAATAAGAATTATGTCAGTATCAATTAAGTCTGAAAGAGAAATTGAACTTATGCGCGAAGCCGGGAAAATTCTTTTCGAGGTGCATGAGGAACTTGGAAAAATCATTAAACCGGGAATTACAACACTGGACATTGATAAATTAGGCAGAAAGCTTATTGAAGGTTATGGATGTACACCGTCTTTTCTGGGATATAACGGATATCCGGCATCAATCTGTGTGTCCGTGAATGACGAAGTCGTTCATGGGATTCCAAGTAAAAAACATATTCTTAGAGAAGGCGATATTGTAAGTCTGGATGCCGGTGTTATTTATAAAGGATATCATTCGGATGCTGCAAGAACTTATGGTGTCGGAAAGATAAGTGAAGATGCTGCAAGATTAATAGATGTTACAAAGCAGTGTTTCTTTGAAGGTATTAAATATGCAAGAGAAGGATGTCATCTTCATGAGATATCCGAGGCAATCGGAAATTATGCAGAAAGCTTTGGATATGGAGTAGTCAGGGATTTGGTTGGACATGGAGTTGGCAGTGCACTTCATGAAGATCCGCAGGTACCGAATTTTAAACAGGAAACACGTGGCATGAGACTTAAGGCGGGAATGACTTTAGCCATTGAACCAATGATTAATGCAGGCCAGTATAATGTAAGATGGCTTGATGATGAGTGGACGGTAGTGACAGCAGACGGTTCCTTATCAGCACATTATGAGAATACAGTGCTGATAACAGACGGAGAACCTGAAATATTATCACTTCGATAACATGGAGGGAAGAATGGACATTAATATAGGTACATTTGCAAAATCAAAAGCCGGTCACGATGTTAATCAGATTTATGTAATAATAAATTGTGATGAGGAATATGTATATCTGGCAGATGGTCGGGTAAAGCTGATTGAAAAGCCCAAAAAGAAAAAAAGAAAACATATTCAGAAAATTGGTTATATGGATCCAGTAATTGGTGAAAAATTAAAGAATAACAATTTATTAAAAAATGAAGACATAAAAAAAGCCATTAAAGATTATAAGGCAGAAAATTAAAAGGAGGTCAATATGTCAAAGTCAGATGTTATAGAAATCGAAGGAACAGTAATCGAGAAATTACCAAATGCAATGTTTCAGGTAGAACTTGAAAATGGACATAAGGTTTTGGCTCATATCAGCGGCAAGTTAAGAATGAATTACATTCGTATCCTGCCGGGAGACAAAGTAACAATAGAACTTTCACCATATGATTTGTCCAAGGGAAGAATCATTTGGAGAGATAAATAGAATTTTAAAAATTTTTCAAAAGTAATGCTTGCTATTTTGAAAACAGTTTGTTATAATGTAAAGCGTACTTTTTTGGAAAGGAGTAATTGCTGTGAAGGTTAGATCATCTGTAAAGCCTATTTGCGAAAAATGCAAAATCATTAAGAGAAAAGGAGCTATCAGAGTAATCTGCGAGAATCCTAAACACAAGCAAAGACAGGGTTAATTGACCAGAAAGGGAAGTAGAATAGGGCTTCTCTTGTTTTTGCGTCATCATCTTTGGAAAATTTTAGAAGAATTTCCAAGGAAATTTGTAATGCGGCTGCAGCAATGAAACACTCGGCTTCGTTGTCAGTGTGATTTGCTATAATATATAAAATATTTATGAAACAAAGAATAGATAAGGAATGTGTACGCACAACATTTCAGACATCCGGGAAACGGGTGGGCTGCGATATGTGTTCCTTACGGAAGAATAACTAATGGAGGTGTAATACGCATGGCTCGTATCGCTGGTGTGGACTTACCAAGAGAAAAACGTATTGAGATTGGTCTTACTTATATTTATGGTATAGGTAGAGTTACTTCTAACCGTCTTCTTGCTGAGGCAGGAGTTAGCCCTGATACTCGTGTAAAGGACTTAACAGACGATGAAGTTATCAGAATTCAGAAAGCTATGGAAGCTCATGAAATCCTTGTTGAAGGTGATTTAAGAAGAGAAGTTGCTCTTAATATTAAGAGATTACAGGAAATTGGATGTTATAGAGGCATTCGTCATAGAAAGGGACTTCCGGTAAGAGGTCAGAAGACTAAGACAAATGCAAGAACTCGTAAGGGTCCAAAGAAAACAGTTGCAAATAAGAAGAAATAATAAATAGTTGTGACCCGTACAGGGTACCCATAAGGGAGGTTAGTTTAGAAAATGGCTCAAAAAGTTACAAAAAAAGTGACAAAAAAGCGTGTTAAGAAAAACGTTGAACGAGGACAGGCACATATTCAGTCATCATTTAATAATACAATCGTTACACTTACCGATACAGAAGGTAATGCATTATCATGGGCAAGTGCCGGCGGTCTGGGATTTAGAGGTTCAAGAAAATCTACTCCTTATGCAGCTCAGATGGCAGCAGAAACTGCTACAAAGGCAGCTTTGGTTCACGGATTAAAGTCAGTAGACGTTATGGTTAAGGGACCAGGTTCAGGAAGAGAAGCAGCAATTCGTGCTCTTCAGGCTTGTGGTCTTGAAGTTGTTAGTATTAAGGATGTAACACCGGTTCCACATAACGGATGTCGTCCACCAAAGCGTAGAAGAGTTTAATAGGAGGTGCAGTTAAGATGGCTATAAACAGAGTTCCTGTTTTAAAGAGATGTAGATCACTTGATTTAGATCCATTTTATTTAGGTGTAAATAAGAAATCAAATAGAAAATCAAGAAACGCTGGAAAGAAGATGAGCGAATATGGCTTACAGCTTAGAGAAAAGCAGAAGGCCAAGTTTATCTACGGCGTATTAGAGAAGCCTTTCAGAAATTATTTTGAAAAGGCAGAAAAGATGAGCGGAATGTCCGGTGAGAATCTTATGATTCTTCTTGAAAGAAGACTGGATAACGTAGTATTCAGATTAGGTTTTGCCAGAACAAGAAAAGAAGCAAGACAGATTGTTGACCATAAGCATGTATTGGTAAATGGCAAGTGTGTAAACATTCCATCTTACTTAATCAAGGCTGGTGATGTAATCGAAATCAGAGAAAAGTCAAAGGATTCCACAAGATATAAGGAAATTCTTGATGCAACAGCAGGAAGAGTAGTTCCGGAATGGCTTGATTCTGATGTGGAAAATCTTAAGGGTGTAGTTAAGAACTTGCCTACAAGAGAAATTATAGATGTTCCAGTTAACGAGATGCTTATCGTCGAGTTATATTCCAAGTAATTCGTAAGGATTAGCCAACATACCATACCCAAAAGGAGGGGCTTATTGTGTTCGATTTTGAAAAACCCAAAATTGAGATTGAAGAGATCTCTGAAGACAAGAAGTATGGAAGATTTGTTGTAGAACCGCTTGAGAGAGGTTATGGTACAACACTTGGTAATTCATTAAGAAGAATTATGCTTTCTTCATTACCAGGTGCTGCTGTAAGCCAGATTAAGATTGAAGGCGTTTTACATGAATTCAGTTCAATTCCTGGAGTAAAGGAAGATGTAACTGAGATTATCATGAATATTAAGGAATTGGCAATTAAGAATACCAGCGATTCCAACGAACCAAAGACAGCGTATATTGAAGTTGAAGGTCGTGAAGGTGTAGTAACCGGCGCAGATATTCAGGCTGATTCAGACATTGAGATTATTAATCCGGAACAGGTCATCGCAACACTGAATGGTGGTGCAGACTGCAGACTTTTCATGGAATTAACAATCACAAAGGGTAGAGGATATGTAAGTTCTGATAAGAATAAGACAGAGAATATGCCGGTTGGTGTAATCTCAATCGACTCTATCTATACTCCGGTTGAAAGAGTAAACTTGTCAGTTCAGAATACTCGTGTAGGACAGATTACAGATTACGATAAGCTTACTTTGGATGTATTTACAAACGGTACCTTGGAACCGGACGAGGCTGTAAGCCTTGCAGCCAAAGTACTTAGCGAGCATTTAAGCTTGTTCATTGATTTATCCGAGAATGCCAAGTCTGTTGATGTCATGGTAGAGAAGGAAGACAATGAAAAAGAAAAAGTGCTTGAAATGAGCATTGATGAATTAGAGCTCTCCGTACGTTCTCATAACTGTTTAAAGAGAGCAGGAATCAATACTGTTGAAGAACTTTGCAACAGAACATCAGAAGACATGATGAAGGTTCGTAACCTTGGACGCAAGTCTCTTGAGGAAGTTCTTGCGAAGTTAAAGGAACTTGGTTTATCATTAAACCAGAGTGAAGAATAAAATAATACTTATGTGTATACCTCTGTATGATTATTACTGCTTGCAGTAGTAATCATTACAGACATATTACTAATAAGACCGATGAGCATAGAAATATGTTCCACAAATGGCGGGAGTGCCGCCCAACTATGGAGGTAAATTTAAAATGGCAGGATATAGAAAGCTTGGCAGAACAGCTGACCAGAGAAAAGCTTTAATCAGAAATCAGGTAACAGCTTTAATTAATAATGGAAAGATTGTTACAACAGAAGCAAGAGCAAAGGAAATTCGTAAGCAGGCTGAAAAGTTAATTACTTTAGCAGTTAAGGAAAAGGACAACTTTGAAACTGTAACTGTTACAGCAAAGGTTGCCCGTAAGGATGCTAACGGCAAGAGAGTTAAGGAAGTTGTAGATGGTAAGAAAGTTACCGTGTATGACAATGTTGAGAAGACAATCAAGAAGGATATGCCTTCAAGACTTCATGCAAGACATCAGATGCTCGAAGTATTATACCCAGTAACAGAGGTTCCAAAGGCTGCAGCTGGCAAAAAGAAGAATACTAAGGAAGTTGACCTTGTAGCAAAGTTATTTGATGAAGTTGCACCAAAGTACGCTGACCGTAAGGGTGGTTATACAAGAATTACCAAGATTGGTCTTCGTAAGGGTGATGCAGCAATGCAGGTTCTTATTGAATTAGTATAATCATTTGTTTATTTAAGGTTGTGTGGTTTTCCGCACAACCTTTTTTTCATGGCAGATTGATGGTTGAAACAGGCAGAGAATAATGGTAAAATAGCAGATAGCTTATGAAAAAAGGAAGTGGATAGATTGAATATCGTAAAGACAGAAGAATTATCATTTGATTATATACGGCGTGATGAAGATGGAAATGTTGATGGGATAGTCAATGCGGTAAAGGATGTTAATCTATCCATAAGACAGGGTGATTTTGTTGCCATACTGGGACATAACGGCTCAGGAAAATCCACATTTGCCAAGCATTTAAATTCACTGCTGCTTCCAACGGAAGGAACGGTATGGGTAGATGGCATGGATACAACGGATGAAGAGAAATTATGGGATATTCGCCAGACCGCAGGAATGGTATTCCAGAATCCAGACAATCAGATTATCGGAACGGTTGTAGAAGAGGATGTGGGATTCGGACCGGAGAATATGGGTGTGCCGACAGAAGAAATCTGGATTCGTGTGGAAAAGGCATTAAAGGCTGTAGGAATGTATGAGTTTAAGGATGCATCGCCTAATCGTTTATCAGGAGGACAAAAGCAGCGTGTCGCCATTGCAGGAATTGTGGCAATGAAACCAAAATGTATTGTACTGGATGAACCAACAGCGATGCTTGATCCTAACGGACGAAAGGAAGTCATAAAGACTCTTCATGAATTAAATGAAAACGAAAATGTAACGGTAATATTAATTACTCATTATATGGATGAAGTGGTGGATGCAGACCGGGTTATTGTCATGGATGGTGGAAGCGTGGTCATGGACGGCACTCCCCGGGAGATATTTTCTGATGTGGAAAGGCTTAAGGAGCTGCGTCTGGATGTGCCACAGGTTACACAGCTTGCATATGAGTTAAAGAAAAACGGTGTTCCTCTTTCGGACGGAATACTTACGATAGAAGAGTTGGTGGATGCAATATGTCAATTATAGCGGATAAGATAAATTATACATATGACAAGGGTTCCGGACATGAAACATATGCCTTGAAAAATGTCAGCTTCGCAGTGGAGGATGGCGAATTCATAGGGTTAATTGGTCATACCGGCTCGGGGAAATCTACATTAATACAACATTTAAATGGTCTGGTGAAAGCGACTACCGGAACAATCTATTATAACGGACAGGATATCTATGATCCCGAGTATGACATGAGGGAATTAAGAAATCATGTGGGTCTGGTATTTCAGTATCCGGAACATCAGCTTTTTGAAACGGATATTTTTAAGGATGTCTGTTTTGGACCGCTAAATCAGGGATTATCCAAGAAAGATGCAGAATTTCGTGCATTTGATGCATTGCGGCAGGTAGGTCTGGAAGAGAATCTTTATTACCAGTCTCCCTTTGAATTATCCGGAGGACAGAAACGTCGTGTAGCAA
>JAQXXN010000049.1 GCA_029226085.1 Thermoflexaceae bacterium | reverse complement strand
GTGGGACGAGGCGTGTATTTTATTTAAATTTTCACGAATATTGTCTGGAACATTGTCCATGTGGTTGGTTAAGTCGATTAAACCGATAATGGCATTCATCGGAGTCCGAATTTCATGGCTCATACGGGATAAGAAAGCACTTTTAGCCTGGTTTTCTGCTTCTGCTCTGTAAATATGACTCTGCATGGCGGTACGGCTTCTGTGAGAATGAATAAATATCCAGACCATAAATACGATAATCAGTGTGAGAATAATAATGGTAACGGTAAATACCAGCGGATGAGAGGAAATCAGATCGTTTAAGGTCACTTCGCTTGTTCCGATGGAAACCAGATTACGGTTCATGATGCTTTCCATTTCTTCTTCTGATAGGTGGCTTATGGATTTATTGAGTATAGTCAGTAAATTGATGTCAGCCGGACGGGAGATGGCAAAACAAATATTTTGATTATTATTAAGTATGGTAAGGGGTATAATATGATCATAGCGGTAATACTGCGTAGTTGCTTCCAGATGAGAAGAAAGACCATACATGATATCTACATCATTTCTTTCCACTGCTTCCAGTGCAGCGTTGATATCAGGAAAATAAATGATTTCAGAGACATGGATTTCCTTGGGAAGTCTCTGCCCCTCAATCAGCGCACAGGTAAGATTATCAGAAGGGTACTGGACTGAACTGTTGCGTAGAATAATGCTGTTCATGGTAATGTAAGGGTTTGATAAAACTAATGACATTTCCGTGGATTGTGCTTCATCCCCCAGAAAAAAAGCTAATATATCAGCATCACCGTTTTGTACCAGTTCAATTGCTTCGATATAACTGTCCGTGAATATGTATGAGAATTCCAGTCCGGTATAGGCAGAAAAGGAAGCAAGCATATCCGGAATGATTCCATTATGAACCTGACCAGAAGTATTAACACAAATCATGGGATGCCATGCCTTAGGAAGAGCAACATATATGACTTTTTTTGATTCAATATATTGTAATTCTTCTTTCGTGAAAAAAACGTCTCCGGCTGTTGATACGGGGAAATTGGCATCATAGCAGTCATGGGCAAAGTTCGGGTTGGAGTCCATGATTTTTTCCAGTGCCATGTTCAGTCCGGCAAGAATTTCATCATTTCCTTTCTGGGTAACAATATAGTGAGGCTGCGAATCAAAGGAAGTAATAATCTTATAGGGAGAGTCGGATTCGAGATTATTTTTTAAGACAAGATCCACTTCACCCGATTCCAGATATTGAAACAGTGTTCCGTTCTCATCAAGCTGTTCCATGGAATAATACTGAATGGTACAGTCAATGTGATTTACGTCCAGAAATTTCTGAAAACGATAGATGGTTTCACTGGAATCATCATAAACACCGATAATTTTACCGTTTATGGAAGACAGGTCATAACTTTTCAATTCCTGGTCGTGTGGACGTGCAAATAAAAAGGCTCTGCTGTATCCGGAATTAAAATTAGGATAAGCAACGGTGTCATCTAATTCCTCGGAATAAAATACACCTCCCAGAAGGTCGAATTCACCGTTATTAAACTGCTCCATCATGGTTTCCGGAGAAACATCAATATATTCATATTTCCAGTTGGTATATTTGGCAATTTCATTCAGATAGTCCACAACCAGACCGGTATGAGTGCCGTCCGGTTCGGTTTCACTATATCCTGGAATCTGTGGGAATCCGACTTTTATGATTTGTTCGTCGTCCGGTTCATCAGCCTGAATGGAAATGCTGCAAAACAACAGTATACTCAGCAGGGAACAGATTAGCATGATAAAGCAGGCATATATTTTTCTGGCAGTGCATATATTCATAGTATCATTTCTCCATAATCGTTTATTTAACCGTATTATATCACATGTCTTGTTTACGGGGATAGGAGTGTATTTTGTATTATTTTGTCGAAAAAAGTAGAAAAAAACAATTTCTCTGATATAATTATAAAAAGAATTTGCATGATGATGCGGGGTGAAATAAAATGGAAAATGAATTACGGTTAAGACCATATAAAAAGTGTGATGCACAAAAGATTGCAGGCTGGATTACCAGTGAAAAATCTTTTTACCAGTGGTCAGCAGACCGGATAAAGGAATATCCGCTTACGGCAGAGAGGTTAAACCAATATTATGATGAATATTCTGAAGATGACAGATTCTGGCAGATGACAGCCATAGAGGAAAGCGGAAGACCGGTGGCACACATGATTATGCGTTTTCCGGAAGCAGACATGGAAGTGCTGCGTTTTGGTTTTATCGTGGTTCATAATGAAATGCGTGGAAAGGGCTATGGAAGGAAATTTTTGGAACTGGCACTTTCTTATGCATTTGAGATTATAAAAGCAGAGAAAGTTACCTTAGAGGTATTTGCTAATAATCCTGGTGCCATGCATTGCTATGAAGCAGTAGGATTCAGGGAGGCAAAGGAAAACAGCAGGAATTTTTATTCCATCATGAATGAGGAATGGGAATGTATTGAATTGGAGTACACGAAGAAGCAATGGATGGAAAGATAGAAAAGAGATTGGTATGTCCGTATTCAAAAAAATGCGGCGGCTGTAATTATCAGGGAACCGAATATAAAGAACAGCTTAAGATAAAGCAGAAATCCGTGGAAAAGCTGTTATCTCCTTTTGGAACAGTGGAAAAGATAATCGGAGCGAAAGAACCGTATTTTTACCGGAATAAAATCCACGGAATCTTTGGATGCGATAAAAAAGGAAACATATATACGGGAATCTATCAGGAAGGAACCCACAGAATTGTTCCTATTGAGAAATGCCTGATTGAAGATGAGAGGGCTGCAGCTATTTTGCGGGACTTATGCGGACTGATAAAGTCCTTTAAGCTCTCGGTTTATGATGAGGACCGTGAATGCGGTCTTTTCCGGCATGCGTTAATACGAACCGGACATGTGACCGGTGAAATCATGCTGGTACTGGTTATTACCAGTCCCGTGATGCCTTCCAGAAATAATTTCCTTAAAGAACTTAAAAAACTTCATCCGGAAATCAGCACCGTTATTCTAAATGTGAATCATAAAAGAACCAGCATGGTTCTGGGTGAAAAAAACATTACGGCTTATGGAAAGGGATATATCGAAGATATTTTGTGCGGATTAAGATTTCGTATTTCTCCGTCTTCTTTTTATCAGATTAATCCATTACAGACAGAGATTTTATACCGTACAGCCATTAAGGCAGCAGGTCTTACCGGAAAGGAAAGGGTGATTGATGCTTATTGCGGAATTGGCACCATCGGAATGACGGCAGCAAAAAAGGCACGTGAAGTCATCGGAATCGAGTTAAACAAAGAGGCAGTAAGGGATGCAGCTGCCAATGCCTCTCTTAATCAGGTAAAAAATATCCGCTTTATTAATGAAGATGCGGGAAAATACATGGTCAAAATGGCAGCAGGAGGAGAAAGGGCGGATGTTGTCCTGATGGACCCTCCAAGAAGCGGAAGTACAAAAGAATTTATCGATGCAGTGGCAGTATTAAAACCGCAAAGAGTAGTATATGTGTCCTGCAATCCGGAAACATTGGCAAGAGATTTAAGGATATTTGCACAAAAAGGATATAAGGCAGGACTGATTCAGCCGGTGGACATGTTTCCGTTTACGGAGCATGTGGAGACAGTGGTACTTTTAAAACGTGGAGGAAGAGAATGATGGGTAATAAGCAGATGACAGGCCTTGTGCTGGAAGGCGGAGGAATGAGAGGAATCTACACGGCAGGCGTACTGGATGTGTTCATGGAAAATGAACTGCATTTTGACGGGGTAATTGGAGTGTCAGCCGGTGCCATTCATGGCAGCTCCTTTGTATCCGGGCAGAAAGGCAGAAATATCCGATATTATAAGAAATATTGCAGGGATAAACGGTTCATGAGCTTTCGGAATCTGATTTTCACAGGTGATATTGCCGGTGAAAAATTTTGTTATCACGATTTACCGGAGACATTAGACCCATTTGATTATGATGCATTTAATGCTTCGGATACGAAATTTTATGTTACATGCAGTAATTTGGAGACCGGTAAGCCGGAATATCTGCAAATTACAGACATGAAGAAGGAAATCGACCTTCTTCGTGCCTCTGCATCACTTCCGTATGTATCAAGAATTGTCAATGCAAAGGGATTGAAACTGTTGGACGGCGGATGCACGGACAGTATTCCGGTTACGGCATTCCGTAACATGGGATATGAAAAATGTGTTGTGGTGCTTACAAGACATAAAGGCTATGTAAAGACTCCGGAAAAGAGTGCACTTGCAAAGTTATTCTATGGAAAATATCCGGATTTCATTAAGGCAATGGAGGAACGCCATAATACCTATAACCGGACGGTTAAGGAAATCGAGAAACTGGAGCAGGAAGGAAAAATTTTTGTCATACGTCCAAGCAGGGAACTTGTTATTGGCAGGACAGAAGCAGACCCTGAAAAATTGCAGGAGGTTTATGATATCGGCATGGAAGATGCCGGAAATCAGATGGAACGGCTGAATGAATGGCTGAAAAAAAATATTTGCTAAAACATATTTTTGTATTATAATGAAGCTGTTGTATTACAGTTGAGAAAGGAATTGCAAAATGAAAAAGGTTGTAAAGTTTGGCGGAAGCTCACTTGCAAGTGCAGAGCAGTTTAAGAAAGTCGGAAATATTATCCGTTCCGATGAGAGCAGAAGGTATGTTGTACCGTCAGCTCCCGGGAAGAGATTTTCAAATGACACCAAGGTAACAGATTTATTATATAAGTGTTATGATGAAGCTGTTGCGGGAGAGGACGAATATAAAGAAGTATTAGAGGAAATCAAGTCACGATACAATGAGATTATTGAGGGTCTGGGACTTAAGCTTTCATTGGATGAAGAATTTAAAGTCATTAATGAAAAGTTTCTGGAACGTGCGGGAAGCGATTATGCAGCATCACGTGGAGAATATCTGAACGGTATAGTCATGGCTAATTATCTCGGATATGAATTTATCGATGCCGCAACTGTTATTTTCTTTGACGAAGACGGTAATTTCGATGCGGAAAAGACCGACATGGTACTTTCCAGAAAACTGGCAGGCATTGAACGTGCGGTAATTCCGGGATTCTATGGTGCCTATCCAAACGGAACAATCAAGACATTTTCAAGAGGCGGTTCGGATGTGACCGGTTCCATTGTGGCAAAGGCTGCAAAGGTTGATTTATATGAAAACTGGACGGATGTTTCCGGTTTCCTTACGGCAGATCCAAGAATTGTGGAGAATCCGGAACCGATTAAGACGATTACCTATAAAGAATTACGTGAGCTTTCCTACATGGGAGCAACGGTTCTTCATGAAGATGCCATTTTCCCGGTAAGAAAGGAAGGTATTCCGATTAATATTAAGAATACCAATGCACCGGAAGACGAAGGAACATTGATTGTTGGTGATACCTGCAGAAAGCCAAAGCATACCATTACCGGTATTGCCGGAAAGAAGGGATTTACGGCAGTCAATATTGAAAAGGATATGATGAACTCGGAAATTGGTTTTGGACGTAAGGTTCTTCAGGTTTTTGAGGATTGTGGTATTTCTTTTGAACACATGCCATCCGGAATTGATACTATGACAATATTTGTTCATCAGACTGAGTTTGAAGAGAAGGAGCAGAAGGTTCTCTCCGGAATTAACCGTCTGGCAAAGCCGGATTCCATTGATTTGGCAGCAGACCTTGCGCTGATTGCAGTTGTGGGACGTGGAATGAAGTCCAATCACGGTACGGCGGCAAAGATATTTGAAGCACTTGCCAAGGCAGACATTAACATCCGCATGATTGACCAGGGTTCCTGTGAACTGAACATTATCATAGGCGTGGCAAATGATGATTTTGAAAAGGCAATCCGTTCCATCTATGATATTTTTGTAAATGAAGAATAAGGGTTAGTACCTTTGGTTTAATGAACAGTATAAGGCATGAAATGATAGCTGCGCCGGGTGCGCAGCTATTTTTCCGTCATGCCGGGAGTGTGAAATGAAAAAGATAAAAATATTTATAAAAAAAGAAATCGTTTTTTCCATTGCGTTGCTTCTTACCGTAATCTCTATGTTTTTTGTCCTGCCTTCTAAGGGATATGTGGATTATATTGATTTTAAGGTTCTGGCACTTTTATTTTGTCTGATGTCAGTGGTGGAAGGATTTAAGAAAATTGGCGTCTTTGATGTAATATCCTGTGAAATTCTTGCGCGGACAAAAAATTCCCGGACCATTGGCATATTACTTGCAATGATATGTTTTTTTGCAGCAATGGTTGTAACAAATGATGTGGCATTAATTACATTTGTGCCGCTTACCTTTATTTTATTAGGTGATAATGATGAGGAAAAGGATGTAATTTTCATTATTGTCATGGAAACCATTGCGGCAAATCTTGGAAGTATGGTTACTCCAATCGGAAATCCACAGAATCTCTATCTTTATTCTTATTATGACATGGAAATAGGACAGTTTTTTCTTACAGTGCTTCCATTCGGAATTGTAAGTCTGATTCTGATTACAGCCGTCATGTGGGTGCGTCTTAAAGGAAGCAGACTGGATATTGAAGTGAAAAAGGCAGGCATAGCGGATAAGAAAACGCTGATAAAATATCTCCTGATGTTCCTGCTTTGTATTCTTGTGGTATTAAAGTTTTGCGATTACCGGATTTGTTTTGGAATTATCTTTTTAGTGCTTCTTATCAGTGACAGGGAAATATTAAAGAAAGTGGATTATATTCTTTTGCTGACCTTTGTCTGCTTTTTTGTGTTTGTGGGAAATGTGGGAAGTGTGGGGAAAATCAAAAACTTTATTTCGGCAATGATAGAAAACAGAGCACTGGAGGTTGGCGTGATTTTGTCCCAGATGATCAGTAATGTCCCGGCAGCAGTCATGCTGTCCGGATTTACAAAGGATGCAGAAGAATTAATGCTGGGAGTTGACATTGGCGGTCTGGGAACACTTGTGGCTTCACTCGCAAGTCTGATTTCTTATAAGTTTTACGCACAGAAATATCCTGGGAATGCAGGAAAGTACATCAGGGCGTTTACGGGATACAATGTGCTGTTTCTTGCAGTATTGCTTTTAGTTGCACAAATTCTTCTGCATGTGGTATAGTGGATATATGTACAAAAGTAGATTTTGACTAAATTTTGGGAGGCAATTTATGAATAAAATAGCAAGTTTTACAGTCAATCATATTGATTTATTAACCGGAGCATATGTTTCCAGACGGGATAAGGTGGGAGAGGAAGTTATTACCACATTTGATTTAAGATTCACAAGACCCAATGTGGAGCCGCCGATGGATACACCGGGCATTCATACCATTGAACATCTGGGCGCAACATTCCTTAGAAATCATCCTGTCTGGGCAGAAAAGACAATTTATTTTGGACCGATGGGGTGCCGTACCGGTTTCTATGTCATTTTCGCAGGTGATTTAAAGTCAGAGGATATTCTGGATGTCTTAAAGGAAATGGCAGACTATGTGCTTTCTTATGAAGGTGAGATTCCGGGATACTCACCACGCGACTGTGGTAATTATCTGGACAATAATCTGACTCTGGCAAAATATTACATGAAGAAATATAAGACAGAGGTACTGGATAATCCGGTTAAGGAAAGACTGGTTTATCCGGAATAAAGTTTTGTAAAGTAAAGTTATCGGGGATAAAGAAAAAAGACGAACCTTCCTGTGGTAAATCATCATAGAAAGGTTCGCCTTTTATTTATTGGAGAAGATACTTTTTAGCAGAAATTAGAAGAGTAAATCACCGTATGTAGGAATCGGCCATGCACTCTTGTCAACTAAAAGTTCAAGTTCGTCAACAGGCTTTCTTAATGCATCCATTGCGGCTTTAACATCATCACGGTAGCTTTCAGCCTGCTTCTTAGGGCATTCAATGGCTTCTGCTGCTTCTCTTGCTTCCTGAAGAGCCTTGATTGCTTTCTTGGTTTCAGCAATACGGGAAGAAACATCAACCAGTAATTCTGTTTCGGCAGAAATATCTGCGGCATCGGAAGCTGCCTTTATTTCATTGATGGAAGCGGCAAGATCGGTTGCGTATGCAATGACTGCAGGAAGGATTTCTTTCTGTGCCATCTTAAGCATCGTCTGAGCCTCTACATTAATCACTTTGGTATATGTTTCGTAAAGAACTTCTGCTCTTAATTCCAGTTCTGTCTTGGACATGATACCAAACTTTCCGAATAATGCGATAGACTTGTCGGTCAGAAGTGTTTCGGTTGCGGCAACCATGGACTTGATGTTTGGAAGACCTCTCCTTTCAGCCTCTGCAACCCATTCATCGGAATAACCGTTACCGTTGAAGACAATTCTCTTATGAGCTCTCATGTATTCTGCAATAATGTCATCAACCGGCTTGCCGGCATCCAGTGCATCAGCTGCATCGCAGAATGCTTCTGCAACAATTGCGTTTAATGTAGTATTTGGTGAAGAAATGGAGTCATTAGAACCAACCATACGGAATTCAAACTTGTTGCCTGTAAAAGCAAACGGTGATGTTCTGTTACGGTCGGTATTATCCTTATCCAGTACAGGAAGTGTGCTGACACCTAAATCCAGCTTACCGCTTTCAAGAAGTGTATCGGCAACACCCTTTTCGCAAATCTGATCAACAATATCTCCAAGCTGGTCACCAAGGAACATGGAAATGATTGCAGGAGGTGCTTCATTGGCTCCAAGTCTGTGGTCATTACCAACATCGGATGCAGACTGGCGAAGTAAATCAGCGTGTGTATCAACAGCCTTCATGATGCAGGCAAGTGTTAATAAGAATAACTTATTCTGTCTTGGGTCTTTTCCTGGGGAAAGAAGATTCAAGCCGGTATCGGTACCAAGTGACCAGTTATTATGCTTACCGGAACCGTTTACACCGGCAAATGGCTTTTCGTGAAGCAGACATGCCATGTCATACTTATCGGCAACTCTCTTCATTACTTCCATTACCAGAAGGTTGTTATCAACGGCAATGTTAGCAGTCGTATAAACCGGAGCAACCTCATGCTGTCCAGGAGCAACCTCATTATGCTGTGTTGTGGCAGTAATGCCAAGCTTCCATAATTCATCGTTGAGTTCCTTCATGAAAGCACCAACTTTTTCAGGAATTACACCGAAGTACTGATCTTCCAGTTCCTGTCCCTTTGCAGGAGCAGCACCGAATAAGGTACGTCCTGTGTAAATTAAGTCCTTACGTGCAAGATACTTTTCCTTGTCAACAAGGAAGTATTCCTGTTCCGGACCAACGGAAGCAATTACCTTGGTTGCCTTGGTTTCCGGATCAAAATATTTTACAATTCTCATTGCCTGCTTGCTTACTGCTTCAATAGAACGAAGTAAAGGTGTCTTCTTATCAAGAGATTCACCTGTGTAGGAACAAAAAGCTGTTGGAATACAGAGAATTGTACCGATGGCACTCTTCTTTAAGAAGGCTGGTGATGTGCAGTCCCATACGGTATAACCTCTTGCTGCACATGTTGCACGTGTTCCGCCTGACGGGAAAGATGAAGCATCAGGTTCACCTATTAAGAGCTGCTTTCCTGTAAATTCCGTAATCATCTTGCCAGAGTCATCCGGATGGGAAATGAATGAATCATGTTTTTCAGCTGTTAAGCTGACAATCAATGGCTGGAACCAGTGAGTATAATGGGT
Organism: Thermoflexaceae bacterium; assembly: GCA_029226085.1. GTDB lineage: Bacteria > Bacillota > Clostridia > Lachnospirales > Lachnospiraceae > MGBC120314. The sequence goes on along the minus strand of JAQXXN010000049.1, from coordinate 5,004 downwards.
AGCACCGTTTTCAATGGCCCAGTCTTTCATTGCCTCTGCAATGACATCGGCATCAGCCATGGACAATTCTGCTCCGGTTGTCATGGTGTTCTTTAAGTTTTTGTAAGTGCTCTTTGGTAAACGGTCTTTCATTACCTCGTCTGAGAAAACGTATTCACCAAAAATTTTTGTTAAATTTGCTTCCATATTTTTTCTTCCTTTCACTTTTATTTGCATAGTTCAGGTGAGAATTGCAATAAAAAAAGGCATCCCTATAAAAGGGACGCCTTTGTCCTGAATTCGCATTATTATATGTTGGTTTCTTTACCTGTTAATAAAATAAACTATTCTTGAACAAAATGCAAGAGGTTTTTTGAAATTTCTTTAAATTTTTAAAAATAATTAGATGAAAATGGTTAATTCATGTGTGAAAACATGTTACTGCAGTAATTCTTCAATACGGAGTGCCTGTATTACCAGACGTACATCATCATCATTGGTACATGTTGACAGGGTAATGGTCTTACTGCTGCCTGTCATGGAAACACTGGTAGAATGATAGGATGCCCGAATCATGGCGTTGGTATAGGAAAGAAAAGCATCCCCAGATTCAAATTCCGTTGCATAGGTTTCACTGACGGCCGGTGTAGTATGTACTGAATAAATTTCGTATTTATAAATCTTATTTCCAATATAAAAATAGAAATATTTGTTATCGCCTTCCGCAAAAAAGTCCTTATCCATAAATTTACGGAGAGAACCGAACATGGAACCATTTTTCATATTGTGTCCATAAATAATGGTGTTCTGGGACTCAATGCCGTCCGTGTTGCGGCAGTCAATGAAAAGTGTTCCGTTTTTGCTGGATTCTCCGGTAAGGGTGTGGGAGAGATAGTACTCGTTATCGGTTCCCTGCACCACAGGGAGAAGTACATCAATGGCCGGAATCTGAAGATATCCGACTGCATCCGGATTCAGTGCAAGGAGTGCCGCATGATCATAATTCTTTAACAATACACTTTCGGTCGGAGCCTCTGCCAGGTTATCTCCGGGGGATGGCTTCTTTGTGTCTGGGGTATCCGTGGCAAATACGACATTCTCCACATTCTTATATATTTTATCGGCCTTATTATAGTCTAAAAGGGACTTTACCAGCATGGTGCCCGAAAAAATAAAAATAATCAGGGCACTGCAGAATACAATACGGCGGATTAGAAGCTTTCTGCGTCTTCTCCGTCTGCGCTCGGCACGGGTCATGGAAGAATTCTTGTGCCTTGGAGTCGGAGTATCCAGAGGTTCATCGGAGGCAGACTGATAGCGTCTGGCTGCCTCCGTGAATACGTCATCTGCTTCATCAGCGCTCTGATATTCGGATACAGGGGCACTTGTTATGTCTGAAGAATCTGTTTCATCGATATTCAGAAATTCAATATCGTCATAATTGTTGTTATCACTCATAATTCCACCATTTATTTATTCGGCTTTTCCTACGGAACCGAATAACTCCATTTTTTCTTTTACGGTTGCTTTGATTGCTTCTGCACCAGGAGCCAATAATTTACGTGGGTCAAATCCCTTACCCTGTAAATCCTTGCCTTCTTCAATGTATTTTCTGGTTGCTGCGGCGAAAGAAAGCTGACATTCTGTATTTACATTAATTTTGGCAACGCCAAGAGAGATGGCCTTCTTAATCATGTCTTCCGGAATACCGGTTCCACCATGCAGTACCAATGGCATGTCTCCTACCTTTTCACTGACAGCAGCAAGTGTTTCAAAACTTAATCCCTTCCAGTTTTCAGGATATTTACCATGAATATTTCCGATTCCTGCGGCAAGCATTGTCACGCCAAGATCTGCGATTGCCTTACATTCATTCGGGTCTGCACACTCGCCCATGCCGATGACACCGTCTTCCTCACCGCCGATGGAACCAACTTCAGCTTCGAGGGAAAGTCCTTTTTCCTTGCAAATCTTAACTAATTCGGTGGTTTTTGCTATATTTTCTTCAATCGGATAATGAGAACCATCAAACATGATTGATGAGAAGCCTGCTTCAACACATTTTAAACAACCTTCATAGGAACCATGGTCAAGATGAAGGGCAACTGGTACGGTGATGTTTAATTCTTCAAGCATTCCCTTAACCATTCCCACAACTGTTTTATATCCGGTCATGTATTTTCCGGCACCTTCGGAAACGCCAAGGATAACAGGGGACTTTAATTCCTGTGCGGTTAAAAGAATGGATTTTGTCCATTCAAGGTTGTTAATATTAAATTGTCCGACAGCGTATTTTCCTGCTTTTGCCTTCTCTAACATGTCTTTTGCTGAAACTAACATATGTGATCCTCCTAGATTATTTATTTTTTAACAATATTATATCCCAATCGTAAGATAATCGCAAACTTTTTATTAAAAAATCCTTAAATATCTATATTTTATTTGAAATATGATATAATTGTCTTTATAATTATGGAATCGGATTATAAAATAAATAGGATTTGGAGGATTTCTATGAGTTTGTTAGACATAAATTTTTATGATGAAGAAGCTAATCAGGGGGATTCTATCTGGCCGTTTATCGGTTTCTGGCTGTTCATCGCGGGTGTCATGCTGGTATTGTATGGAACCGTGAATTTAATTTCAGCCTGGAGAGACTTCAGGATTTTTTATGATTCCAGTGCAATGGAGGAAAAACCTGACCGGGAATTAAAGAAGAAGCAGATGAAAAAATACGGAATCGTAATTGTTGTCGGTGTAGTTCTGATAATCGGAACACGCTTTATACAATTTGCATAAGATTATGTTGACATACACAGGAGAGGAAAGATATACTTTTCTTATTTAATACACAAAAAGGGATAGGAGTAAGATAATGTTACTTAATTTATTATTATTAGTTGTAGGATTCGTTTTGCTGGTGAAGGGGGCGGATTTCTTTGTGGAAGGAAGTGCAGCGGTAGCCAGAACTTTCCGTGTACCGTCCATTATTATCGGACTTACCATTGTTGCCATGGGAACAAGCGCACCGGAGCTGGCAGTCAGTGTAACTGCGGGACTTGCAGGCAAGAATGAAATAGCAATCAGTAATGTGATAGGTTCCAATGTATTCAATCTGCTTGTGGTAGTCGGTGCCTGCGCAGCAATTCTTCCAATGAATGTAGACAGGAAAATTTTGAAAAAGGAATTTCCTTTTGTGCTGATTATACAGGCTGTACTGTTATTTTTCTGTGCCAATTCTTTTATGGGAAAAATTTTTGGCAATGTAAATGGTCAGAATGTTTTAAGCAGACTGGAAGGTATAATTTTAGTTATTCTGTTTCTTGCTTTCATGATTAATATGGTGCTTGAAACATTAAAGTCAAGAAAAGAAACTGCAGCAGAAGAGGAAGAAGAAAAAAAGCTGGGAATACTTATAAGTATAGTTTATATCGTTGGCGGTGCAGCAGCTATTGTTTATGGTGGTGATCTGGTGGTGGACAGCGCATCCTTTATTGCGGAAACCTTTGGCTTCAGCCAGACATTTATCGGATTGACTGTGGTTGCCATTGGAACTTCACTTCCGGAACTTGTTACGTCCCTGACAGCCATTCACAAAGGGGAAAATGATCTGGCGCTGGGGAATGTGCTTGGCTCCAATCTGTTTAACATCCTGTTTGTACTGGCATTATCAACCACACTTACTCCGATTAAAGTTCTGGGAAATAATATTATTGATTTGATATTCCTTGTTGTTGTCAGTGGACTGGTATATGTATTCTGTCTTGGAAAACAGAAAGTTTCCAGAATGGAAGGCGTTACCATGGTGGGAATATATATTTTTTATACAGTATATCTTCTGATGAGATAATTCGTTAGACAATGTTATATGGGTAAAATAAAAATAACAGGCGGTCGGACAGCCTGTTATTTTTTATATGACGGAACGTTTTTCCGCCATAAAGAAGAAAGGAGGTAAGCTTTACAGCTTATTATGAAAAAACTTAATTATTATCATCTGCTTGTATTTGTAGTATATTTAACAAAGTTGAATAAACTTTGTTGTTTATGTGAATGATTGTTGAAAAAAATGTAAATAAATTATGAATAAATGAATTAAGCTTTTTCTGGTTCTGGATATTCAACGCCGTCTGTATCAACGGTTACAGTATCCATAATCTGTGGAACCATAGGCATGTCATTCCAGTTGACACTTACCTGTGCAATTTTATCCAGAACATCTTCACCTTCCAGAAGTTTTCCAAAAGCAGCATATTCTCCGTCAAGATGCGATGCATCAGCATGCATGATAAAGAACTGGGAACCGGCGGAATCCGGATGCATTGCTCTTGCCATGGAGAGGACACCACGGGAATGTTTTAAATCATTTTTAAAACCGTTGGAAGCAAATTCGCCCGGTATGTGATAGCCAGGACCTCCGGTTCCGTTTCCATCCGGGTCTCCACCCTGAATCATGAAGCCGGCGATGACACGATGGAAGGTCAGACCGTCGTAGAACCCCTTTTGTACCAGACTGATGAAATTATTTACGGTATTCGGGGCAATTTCAGGATAAAGTTCAGCTTTCATGATGCCTCCGTCTGCCATTGTAAAAGTTACGATAGGATTTTTTGCCATTTTGTTATTTCCTTTCCAATAAAATTAATATATGATTAGGATTGTATAAAATAGTTGGAATATAGTCAAGTGGGAGAAAAAATGGTTACAACACTGATAATTGATCTGGAAGAAAGTTATATCCTTCAGAATATCCGCACGATTGAGGAATATAGCGGAAAGTATAAAATCAAAATGGCAAATGTCGGATATGACAGTGATTTTTTGCAAAAAGTACCGAATGACCCGGTAAATCCCCAGGGAGTGCTGATATTATCGGATGCGTCAGATGCTGCAATAAAATGGAAAGGGTATGCCGTACTGGCAGTTGAACACGGAAAAAGGGTTCAGGGAATTGAATATGTGGCAGAAGGTCTAAAACAGGTAGAGGATGAATATATGAATTATGTTTATTCCAGAAAATTTCAC
>JAQXXN010000048.1 GCA_029226085.1 Thermoflexaceae bacterium | reverse complement strand
ATATCATATGAAATGGAAAAGACAAGCTGGAAAAATAAAAAATTGACTAAAAGTCTAAAAATTCTATTAAGAATATTGACTGATAGTCAATTTTTTGTTATAGTTCACCTTGAAAATCGACCAAAAGTCAAAAAAAGGAGTGAATGAAATGCAAAAGTTTGCGGAAAAAATTGTGAAACTCCGGATTCCAATTCTGATAATCTGTATTCTTCTTCTGATACCGTCTTTTATTGGATTTGTGAATACGAGAATTAATTATGACATTCTCTATTACCTGCCGGATGACATTGAAACCATGCAGGGACAGGATATCCTGATGGACGAATTCGGCAAAGGTGCTTACGGAATGATTGTCTGCAATGGAATGAGCAGTGCAGATATCATTAAACTGACAAAGAAATTAGAAAATATTGATCATGTGGAAGATATCATCTGCTATGACAGTATTACGGGAGGAAAGATACCCAAAGAACTTCTGCCTCAGGAAGTAAGGAAAATATTTTATTCAGAAGACGGAACAGGAACACTGATGTTTATTTTCTTTGATACCACAACTTCGGCAGATGAAACCATGGATGCAATCGAAGAAATCAGGAGGGTAATGGGAGAACAGTGTTTCCTTTCCAGCATGTCGTCCATTGCAACTGATACGAAGAATCTTGTGGAAAATGAAATGGCGGCATATACGATTATTGCCGTAATTCTTTGTCTGCTGGTATTGTTTTTGACAACGGATTCGTTCTTGATTCCGGTGCTTTTCATGATAAGTATCGGAATGGCAATCATATATAATCTTGGAAGCAATTTTATACAGGGAGAAATTTCCTATATTACTATGGCACTGGTGGCGATTCTCCAGCTTGGTGTTACCATGGATTATTCCATCTTCCTGTATCACAGCTATAAAGAGGAACAAAAAAAGTATCCGGACAGCAGGGAGGCAATGTCTCATGCAATTGCATCCACAATTGTCTCGGTAACCGGTTCATCTCTTACCACAATCGCTGGATTTCTGGCAATGTGCTTTATGACGTTTACATTGGGATTAGACATGGGAATTGTCATGGCAAAAGGTGTTGTCATTGGGGTAATCTGCTGCGTTACCGTGCTTCCGTCATTTATTCTTACATTTGACAGGGCAGTTAAACGAACCAGTCATAAGGCATTGGAATTAAGGACGGGAGGAATTACGAAATTTGTTACGAGCCATTACATTATCCTTGCAATTCTCATGGTAATCCTTTGGATACCGGCGGTTTACGGTAATAATAATGTACAGGTTTATTATAAACTGGACGAAAGTCTGCCGGATTATCTGTCAAGCCGTAAAGCCAATAAGGCGCTGGAAGAAGGATTTGACATGAATTCCATTTCCATGGTTTTGGTGAATGCTGACCTTCCGGCAAAAGACACGAAGGCGCTTCTTAGTGACTTAGATAATGTGGAAGGCGTTTCCTTTGCATTGGGACTGGATTCCATAACGGGAGCACTGATACCGGAGGAAATTATTCCCAAAGAAGTAAAAGAGATGCTAAGCAGTGAGAACTGGAAACTTTTACTGGTTTCATCCATTTATCAGGTGGCAACAGATGAGGTAAATACACAGTGCGAGGAACTGGAACGTGTAATAAAATCCTATGATCCGGACGGTATGCTGATTGGTGAAGCAGCTGCAACCAAGGATCTTGTAAAGATTACCAACAGAGACTTTAATGTGGTCAGTGTGATTAGTATCGGAGCCATTTTTGTGCTGATTCTTTTTGTATTAAAATCTGTCACTCTTCCGGTTATTCTGGTGTTGGTAATAGAGCTTGCAATAAATGTAAACATGAGCATTTCTTATTATATGGGAACGACCCTTCCGTTTATTGCTTCCATCTGTGTGGGAACCATCCAGCTTGGAGCAACGGTGGACTATGCAATTCTGATGACAACAAGGTATAAAAAAGAGAGAATGGATGGACACGAAAAGAAAGAGGCAGTGCAGATTGCACTTTCGACTTCCATCAATTCGATTTTCTCAAGTGCACTGGGATTTTTTGCAGCAACCATTGGGGTCGGTATTTATTCGGATGTGGATCTGATTGGTGCCATCTGCATGCTGCTGGCAAGAGGGGCACTGCTTAGTATGGTAATTGTTATTTTGATGCTGCCGGCCATGTTTATGGTCTTTGACAGGCTTATCTGTAAAACCACGGCAGGTATGCGTAAGATTTCGACAAAGTAAGGAGGAAACTGTTATGAGAAAGATGAAAAAAGTTATGGCACTGGGATGTCTGGTGCTTCTTGTTACGGCAAATGTGTGTGGATGTGGTATGCAGGCACAGGCTATGGAACAGTCTGAGGAAGAAAAAAATCTGGAAGAACTGCAGAATGCCGTGGAGGAATTTGCAGGAAGTTCGGATATTGTTCGTCATAGCAGTACGGCAGGTAAGGAAGAAACTGTGTATGCAATTCTGGATGCAGATGGCAATCCGGTGGAAACCATTGTCAGTGAGTGGCTCAAAAACCAGGAAGGCAGTGAAGATTTAAGTGATGTGACGGAACTTAAGGATATTTTTGTTGTAAAGGGTGACTCGGAATATACCACGGACGGTGGAAATAAAATAACATGGCAGACTGGCGGAAGTGATGTATATTATCAGGGAACTACCGCAAAGGAACTGCCGGTAAAGGTTTCCATTCAGTATGAACTGGACGGAAACAAGGTGGAAGCATCTGACCTGGAAGGTGCAAGCGGGCATCTGAAAATGACATTCTCTTATGAAAATAATACGGCAAAGGAAGTAACGGTTGCAGGAGAAAAGTGTATCATCTATCAGCCGTTTGTGATGCTTTCCGGATTAATACTTGATAATGAGAAGGCAACCAATGTCAGGGTGGAGAACGGAAACGCCGTTAATAACGGTGACAGTACCATGGTATTTGGCATTGCAATGCCGGGTCTTAAAGAAAGTCTTGGCATCAGTGATTTAAAAAATGATGACGGAGAGAAGATAGATATTGATATCCCGGAAAATGTGGTAATTGAAGCAGATATAACGGATTTTTCACTTCTCATGACATTAACGGTTGCTTCCAACAGTGCATTGGAAGAACTGGGACTGGAGGATATTGATTCTATTGATGATTTAAAGGCAGACATGGATGAACTGACCAATGGAATGAATGATATTATTGATGGTACGACACGACTGGATGATGGTATGGGAGAACTGTCCGGTGGAACCGGAGAACTGTCTGACGGTGTTAACAAGCTTTCCGATGGTACGGTGGAACTTGCAGAAGGGGCACATAAGCTGTCGGAAGGTGCAGCACAGGTAAATGATGGCGCAGTCGCCTTAAAAAACGGACTTGCAAGCTTAAAACAGGGTACACCGGCACTGGCTGCGGGAATTGGTTCCTTATTATCCGGTGCAGATGAATTGTCCGCAGGACTTCAGACAATTATTTCGAATAATGATACTTTAAATAACGGTGCAGCACTGGTTTCGGACGGACTTAACGCATTGAATGCATCGTTAAATAATGCAGAGGCACAGACGCAGCTTCAGACACTCCTTCAGGGCTCCACAGACTTTGCAACAGGTCTTTCTTCTGCGGCAGACGGTCTTTCACAGATTACGGCAGGATATAATTATAATGAAGGAGATATTGCAAATCTCATTACGGGACTTTCTGCTTATGCGGAGGCCTTAAATGCATCAGGTGATCCTAATAACATGGCAATGGCAGGATATATACAGATCATGATTGGAACTTATCAGGGACTGTATGACAATGTTGTAAGTGCAGCGGGCGGAGTAAGTACCCTGAATGGACAGTATGCAGGAATCAATAATGGAATCAATGCAGCGGCAGGAAATATGGGAACGGTTTCCAATGCCGTGGGACAGCTGGCTGTGGGTGCCGGACAGTTAAAAGAAGGAGTTGCAGGTTATACTGCCGGTGTCAGTCAGGCGGCAAGTGGTGTAAATACACTGGATGAGGGATTAAATTCCTTAAACAGCCAGGTACCTTCTCTGGTAGGAGGCATTGACCAGCTGGTAAGCGGTGCTAATACACTTGCAAGCGGAACGCAGGAGTTGTCCAGTGGTGCCAGTACCCTTGCGGGAGGTGCAGATGAACTGAACAATGGAACCGGTGAATTAAAAAATGGCGTTTCCAGTCTTTTAAATGGTGTGGCAGAACTTCTGGACGGAACGGGGGAATTGAAGGACGGTGTCATAAAATTTAATGAGGAAGGAATAAAGAAACTGGCAGACCTTGTAAATGAGGATTTGGAAAAATATTATGACAGGCTTTGTGCACTTAAGGATTATGCAAGGGAATATTCATCATTTGCAGGATGTGAGGAAGGAACAGAGTGTTCTGTAAAATTTATCTATAAGACAGATTCGATTGGGGATTAATAAGGAATCTATAAATATTTTCACCATATGTTCCGATATATAAAATGATTACCGGAAGTATTTTCATCCGGGAGGGTACACCGGAAGAACTTCGGTAGTCAAATACGGGTAAAAGGATTTACCTGCGAATTTCAAGGAGGAAAAACTATGGGAACAGGTGGAGTGAACCAGGCAGCCCAGACACAGGCTGTGTCTGCATATGAGCAGACAAACACGAAAACACAGGAATTGGGAAAAACCATTGGAGAGCCAAAACTTAGTGAAAAAGCACAGAAGTATTATGACCAGCTGAAACAGAAATTTGGCAATATGGATTTTATCCTGGTCAGTAAGGACATGAAGGAGACGGCAAAGGCAAATGTAGCACAGTATGCCAATGCCAATAAGACAGTGGTCCTGATTGATGAAGAAAAAATCGAGCGGATGGCTTCAGATGAAGAGTACCGTAAGAAGTATGAAGGTATCATCAGCGGGGCAACAGCACAGCTTGAACAGATGAAGAATCAAATGGGTTCTTCTGCTTCCAACGTGAAAACGTACGGCATTAAAATTAATGACGGAGGCAATGCTTCGTTCTTCGCAGTCATAGATAAGTCACTTGCTGCACAGAAGGAACGGATTCAGAAGAAGGCAAAGGAAAAGGCAGAAGAAAAGAAAAAGTCTGAAAAAGAAGCGCGTGATGAGAAGCTTGAGGAATACCGGACCGGAAAACAGGATAAGGCAGACAGGATAGCAAAAAAAGAATCGAAAGATTACTGGAGCCGTAATGAAGAGGATTATGTGACTGTTACGGCAGGGTCAATCGAAGAACTGGTTAAAAAAATTGATGATACCGTCTATGCGGTAATGAGCGATAACGTAGAGACGGAAACGGAAAAGATGATAGGCAGGAATATTGATTTTTCTGCATAGAAAAATGGGAAGGGACCATGGAGAAATCCGGGTCCCTTCGTTTTTTTCAAAAATGCATTTACAGATTATGACTGTAATAGTAAGATATGGGTTATTCCGGAAGCCTTACATGCGCACGTAAAAGGATTGGCAGCAGGAGACTTGAAATGACAAGACCGGATGCTCCCTGAATCAGATTGGCAGGGATACTTGCTGCGGCACCGGGACCGTACATGAAGATTTCAAAAGCAAAATATAAAACTGCCACAAGCACGGTGGAAAAAATACCGCTGATAATGCATTTGATTACCGGAGAACTGATGGCTTTGGTAAGTTTGTGATATACAAAGTATACGACAACGGCAATCACCCCTTTTACAAAAAAAGTAATCGGAACATACTGAAAATATCCGCCCAGCAGGTCGGAAAGTGCAGAGCCAATTCCTGCTGCCAGTCCGCTATAAACCGGACCAAGGAAAATACCGGAGAGTACCACAAAGGCATCGCCAAGATGAATATAACCACCGGTTCCCGGGGTCGGAATCTTAATAATCATGGTGGCAACACAGGTAAGTGCTGCAAAAAGTGCTGCCAGGGTCAGTTGCTTTAAGTTTGTCTGTTTCATGTGAATTCATTCCTTTCTAATGAGGCAGACTTTTTTGTCTGTCTGTTACAAGGAATGCTCATTAACCGGTATGGAATATTCCTTGTGTATGATTGATATCATATGCATAAAGTGGTAATATTAAAATATCCAGTTATTAACAAAATGACCATACCAGTTTTGAGCAGAAACTTTATTTTCTTGTCGAATTCTGATGAAGAACCGTGAAAAATATGATATACTGAGTTACAGAATGCAGGAGGTAAGAAAATGAAAGATGAAAACAGAGTGATTGGACTGGATGTGGTGCGGTGTGTGGCACTGCTTTTCATCATAGGTGTTCACTTTTTTTATAATAATGGTTTTTATTACGAGCCACAGCAGGGAATCGTTATGATTGTGGCAGATACGGTCCGCTGGCTTACATTTTCCTGTGTGCCTCTTTTTATCATTCTCACAGGATATCTTAAGGCAGAAGCGAAGCTTTCTAATAGGTATTATAAAGGAATTGTTCCGATTCTTGTGGCATGGATTGTTATTTCGGTTATCTGCATGGTTTTTCGTGGAACTTTCATGGGAACAAGGCAGAGCATGGCAATGTGGGCAGCAGAATTTTTCAACTATAAAGGGGCGGATTATTCCTGGTATATAGAGCTTTATATAGGATTATTTCTGCTATGTCCGTTCTTAAATGGATTTTTTAACTGGGAAAAGGATGCCGGATATCATTTTGTGCTGATAATAACCATGGTGGTTACGGTATTTCTTCCATCCCTTCTTAATAATATTACCGTAGACGGTGCAGTAATTAATATCTGCCCGGACTATTTTGTATCGCTATGGCCCTTTGCATACTATTTCATGGGATGCATGTTCCGAAAGTACCAGCTGCAGCTGAACCGGTTTATCTGTGTTCTGGGTGTACTGGTCTTAAGCCTTGTCAAAGGACTCATGAGCTATATCAGTGCGGATGGAGAAGGATTTTATAAAGGTATCGGCGGAGGATATTCGGAATTTTTCGTGGGTGGAATTACCTTTTTTATGTTCATGCTGTTATACCGGACGGAGGTAAGGAAAGGATGGCTTAGAAGGTTCTTTGTTCATGTGTCCAAGCGTTCTCTGCACATTTATCTTTTGTCCAGTATTGCAGATCAGTTAATGAATAAGGTATTTCATGAATTTCACGACCCGGCACACTACTGGTGGCTGTTCTGGGTAAAATGTATTCTGGTATTTCTGATTTCCCTTGCAATGAGTGAACTGGTTTATCCGGTTACCACTGCCATCAGTAACCGGATTATGGAATGGATTCCGGCATGGAGAAAAAATCAGAAAGAGGGATAAGATGAGAAGGCAGGAAGGTAACAGTATAAAACATTATGATTTTGTGGAGCATGACTTTGAACCGGTTGCGGATGAAAATTCCAGGGTGCTGATTCTTGGAACCTTTCCTTCCGTGAAGTCAAGGGAGAATCATTTCTATTACGGACATCCGCAGAATCGTTTCTGGAAAATGCTGTCGATGATAACCGGTTCGGATATTCCGCAGAGTGTGGAAGAGAAAAAAAGGCTGCTTTTACAAAATGGGATTGCCGTCTGGGATGTAATCAAAAGCTGTGAAATTACAGGTTCAAGCGACAGCACCATTCGTAACGTGACAGCCAACGATATACAGGGACTGCTTTTGGATACAGGGATTCAGACGATTGTGGCAAACGGAACAAAGGCGTATGATTTGTACATGAAGCATGTGTTTACGATTACGAAAAAGGAAATCATTAAGATGCCGTCCACATCTCCTGCCAATGCGGCATATAGCCTTGAACGACTGGCAGAAGAATATGCAAAGATAATTAAGATATGCAGAGGGAATTAAGGCAGGAAGTGTGAAAATATGTTAGAAATAAAACCCAAATATTATAGTCGTTTTCATTGTACGGCGGATAAGTGTCCCATGACATGCTGCAGGGAGTGGAAGATTGCAGTGGATGAAGAGACGTATGAGGGATGGAAGAATGTGGAGTTTGACGGAGCAAAGCTTACTTCGTATGTGACAGAAACAGATACCGGAAGAATCATTTGTCTGAATCAGGAAAAGAAATGTCCGTTCCTGAATGAGAAAGGATTATGCAGTCTGGTAATCTGCCACGGAGATGAGATTCTGTCACAGACCTGTGACATATTTCCGCGTCAGATTCATGATTTTGAAGACAGAAGGGAGTTGTCACTGGTATCCTGCTGCCCGGAAGTGGTGGACATGCTTTATCGTGAAGAGGACATGGAGTTTACCTACAATCTTGAAAAGGAGAGTGAGGACGAACTTTTTGCCGTGCGTAATCTTATGATTGACATTGTGAAGAATAAGAAATATCCGGTACAGATAAGTCTTTTAATGGCATTTTATATTCTGCTGGATATTTACGGAAAAAATGAAGTGTCCTTTGGAGAACTGTTACAATACAGAAAAGAAGAATTACTGGATGAGCTTTATGCAAAAATTTTGGAAGCAGGCTCATCCTGGGAGGATACTTTTGATGAGGATAATGAACTCTGGCTCGACATGGTGGAAAATTACCGCAAGGAAGGACTGTATACAGAGTATATCGGGAATCTGTCAGAACTGGCAGAAAAATTACTGGAAACATACGACAGAAAAAACATTCAGGAAAATCTTGCAGGATTTCTGAAATATTTTAGGGAATATGAGAATCTGTTCCGGAATTTTCTGATATCGGAATTTTTTACGAACATGCTGTTGCCGGAAGCGGACATGGAGGAAATGGTTATCATGATGCAGTGGATAGCCATGGAATTTGTGCTAATCCGTCAGGGATTATTTCTAAAATGGATGGAAAATAAAGAATCTGTTTCTTATGAAACGGTCAGGGATTACATTGTTGTCATATCCCGGATGACAGGGTATGATGAAGAAGATATTTTTGAATACATGGAGAACAGTTTTCAGAGTCTTGTCTGGGAATGGGGCTACATGGCGCTGATTGTAGGAGGTCTTTTTGATGAAGCATGATGTAATCCGGATTATGAATTGCTGGTTGCAGGAAGAATGATAAGGAAAGGCAGAGTAAAACATGATACAGGATATTGGACCGAAGCATCTGAATAATCATTATGAAAAAAAGTACCCGGCTCCGAAGGACAAGGTGATGCTTTTTAAGGACAAAATGATTTTTGTAAAAGAAATACATAATGAAGCACAGTTTCTAAGTTATGGAGAATTTACTGCAATTTGTGAGAAAATGAACAGAACGGTTCCAGAGTGCACATATTTATTTACCCTGGGAGATGATGCTTATTTTCTTGTGGAAATGGAAGAAATGGAAGCAGAAGGCTATGAATATCGGAAAATGTTCGATCTTAGAAGAATGCATCCGAAGGAAGCTGTCTTTGCGGGTGCGACAGCATGGCATCTGTACCAGTGGTATCACACTAATCGTTTCTGCGGTGTATGTGGAAGGAAAATGGTTCATGATGACAAGGAACGGATGATGCGGTGCCCTTCCTGTGGCAACATGGTATTCCCGAGGCTGGTTCCTGCGGTTATTGTGGGTGTTTGGGATGGTGACAGGCTGCTCATGACAAAATATGCCGGACGGGAGTACAAGCGTTATGCATTAATTGCGGGCTTTACGGAAATCGGTGAGACCATGGAAGAGACGGTCTCCCGTGAAGTCATGGAGGAAGTGGGACTTAAAGTTAAGAATATTACTTATTATAAGAGCCAGCCATGGGGCTTTGACAGTGATTTGCTTTTAGGGTTTTATTGTGAGCTAGATGATGACCGCCCAATCAGGATGGATGAAGATGAATTGTCCATTGCAGAGTGGGTGGATTATAAGGATATTCCGGATTATCATGAAGGCTTAAGTCTTACGGAAGAGATGATGAATGTGTTTAAAAAACAGAGAAGAATTCTACACGGTGAGGTATCTGCAACCGTCAGTTGACAAAAAATACAGTTGCTTTTCTGGTACGCAACCGCTGGAACTGGTATGATTTTCCTATCAGATCTGGTAGAAAAATGATTGGAGGAAATCAAAATGATTTTTGCAGACAAAATTATTCAGTTAAGGAAGAAGAACGGCTGGTCACAGGAAGAACTGGCAGAAAAAGTGAATGTAACAAGACAGTCCGTTAGCAAATGGGAGAGTGCAGCAAGTATTCCGGATATTAATAAGATACTGGAACTTGCAAAAATATTTGGCGTGACAACGGACTACTTATTAAAGGATGAAATGGAGATGGAAGAGTTTTCCGGTGAAAGTGATGAGGACAGGAAGGTTGTTTCCATAGAAGAAGCTAATGATTTCATGGAAAAGAGAAGTATCTGGGGAAAACAGACAGGAATCGGGGTTGTGCTTTGTGTTCTGTCTCCGGTAACACTTCTTTCACTTGCTGCTTTTTCAGAAAAAGGACTCATTAAGGAAGAACTGGCAGGAGGCCTTGGTGTTATCATACTTCTTATTATGGTAGCGGCAGCAGTTGGGATTTTTATTTATTCCTCTCTTAAGATGGAGCGTTTTGCTTACATGGAAAAGGGGGACTTTGAGCTGGCATATGGTGTAAGTGGCATTGTGGAAGAACATGCTGGTGAATTTGAAAAGCCATTTGCAGTTTCTCTGGTAACAGGAGTCATCCTTTGCATTTTAAGCGCAGTTCCGCTTCTTATTGCTGCTTCGATGGAAGTAGAAGATTATATTGTTGTGCTTACGGTGGCACTGCTTCTAGTCATTGTGTCCGTGGCGGTATATCTTTTTGTTTCCATGGGTATGGTAAAGTCAGCCCATGACATGCTTCTTAAGAAGGGAGAGTTTGACCCGGTTGAACGGGAACTTAATAAGAGAAGCACGAAATTTGCAGGAATCTACTGGCCATGTGTTACGGCGGTTTATCTTCTTATAAGCCTTCCTACATCACGGTGGGAAATCACATGGGTCATCTGGCCGGTAGCGGCATTGGTTTTTGCAGCGGTGAGTGCGGCATTGAGAAAAGAGCGTTAAAGCAATTAAGAGTTTAGAAAGAAGTGGAGAGTACAGGCATGAAAGAGATTCAGTCAACAGCAATTGTGGGAATGGGAGCACTGGGAATTCTATTTGGTTCCTTCATACAGGAAAAATGTGGCAGGGATTCCGTTGCATTTGTCGTGGATGAAGAAAGGAAAAAACGATATTCGGGATCCCGCTTTACCTGTAATGGTGAGGAAAAACAATTTAAACTTGTTGAAAGCAGTGAGGCAGAACCGGTGGATTTACTCATTGTTGCTGTGAAGTACACGGGCTTAAAAAGTGCCATTGAAGTCATGAAAAACTGTGTGGGAGAAGACACCGTAATTATTTCTGTTTTAAACGGAATTAACAGTGAGGAGATTCTCGGGGAAGCCTTTGGAATGGATAAAATCATTTATACTGTTGCACAGGGAATGGATGCCATGAAGTTTGGATGCGACTTAAAGTATACACAGATGGGAGAACTTCATGTGGGCTTAACAAAATCCTGTGATAATAAACGATATGAGCGTCTGCTTCGTTTCTTTGACAGAACCGGAATGCCATATGTGGCGGAAGACGATATTCTCTACCGGATGTGGGGAAAATTCATGCTGAATGTGGGACTGAATCAGACCTGTATGGTCTATGGAGTAAATTACCGCACTGTTCTTTCTAAAGGGGAACCAAACCGCACCATGATTTCTGCCATGCGTGAGGTTATTGTACTGGCGCAGGATGAGGGTGTGAATCTTTCGGAGAAGGATTTGAATTTTTACGTGGATGTAATTAAAACTCTGAATCCGGAAGGCACACCGTCCATGGGGCAGGACCGGATTAATAAAAAGGCCTCAGAGGTGGATATGTTTGCCGGAATAGTGAAGGAACTTGCGGCAAAACACGGACGGTATGTACCGGTGAATGATTTCCTTTACGAACGGGCAAAAGAGATTGAAAAAGAATACATAAAATAAAGGCGGGCAGACAGATGGAACGAAATGTTACCATGGAGGAAATTTCCGACGGGAGATTATATGGAATCAATGATATGGTGAAAGCAGGATGCGGTGACTGTAAGGGTTGTTCGGACTGCTGCCGCGGCATGGGAAATTCGGTGGTGTTAGACCCTTATGATGTGTTCCGTATGACGTGTGGCATCCGTAAATCCTTTGAACTGCTTCTTTCAGAGGGGGTACTTGAATTAAATGTGGCAGACGGGGTGATTCTTCCTAATCTTAAAATGGCAAAGGGAAAGGAAGAAGCATGTGCTTTTTTAAACCCGGAAGGAAGATGCAGTATTCATGCATATCGTCCCGGAATCTGCCGGTTATTTCCATTGGGAAGATTTTATGAAAATCATTCATTTTCTTATTTTCTTCAGGTGCATGAATGCAGTAACCAAAACCGTACCAAGGTAAAGGTAAAAAACTGGATTGATACGCCGGATGCCGTAAAATATGAGAAATTTGTCTGTGACTGGCATTATTTTCTGAAAGACATTCAGGTATTCTTATGCAATAATAAAGAAGAGGGAACGGCACAGAAGGTAAATTTGTATCTTTTACAGGAATTTTTCATGAAGCCATATGATGGGAAAAAGGATTTTTATGGGCAGTTTTATGAGCGGTTTGACCGGATAAAAGAAAAGTAATAAGGGATAAGACTGACACGATACGTCTTGGGGAGGACATATGAGTGAGAAACGAAGAGTAAGAAAGACAGGGAAACGTCTGATACTGGCATATGCTTTAAGGAGTTTTGCGGTTGTGGTGCCGGTGCTGATAGCTACTGTTTTCGTATGGATGATATTCTTTAAGGATGTAGCAAGAACTTCTGCAGGTGCAGACGGAATCACAGAAAACAATCAGACAGAGAAGGCGGCATGGGAAACGGATGCTACACAGAAACTTTCACTTTCGGTACAGGGAGTAACGGTCATGATTGACCCGGGACACGGGGGAGAGGATCCGGGAACTACTTCAGGCACCGTGGATGAAAAGGACATTACACTTAAGGTAGCATTACTGGTAAGAGATTATCTTAAGGAATGCGGTGCCAATGTCATCATGACACGGGAGGATGATACGTTTATTAATAAATATGACCGTGCCGCTCTTGCCAATGAAAAAGAGGCAGATTTATTCTTGAGCATCCATTGTAATTATCTGGAGGATAATCCGGAAATTTCCGGCGTAGAGACTTATTACATGGAAAATGCTGATGACGGCATGGAGCTTGCCACAGCAGTACATGAACAGGTACTTTCGGTTACGGGAGCAGATGACATGTATGTGAGGACCAATGATTTTGTGGTAATCCGTGAGACGAACATGACGGCGGCTTTAATTGAGATAGGATATCTGAGTAATGCGCAGGATGTAAAGTTACTGTCCCAAAAGGAATATCAGCAGAAGATGGCGTATGGGATTGCTGCAGGTATTACAGCGTATTTGAATCAGTATAATTGAATGAAAATCATGTTGTACAGATAAAACTCATGTCCGGAGCGGCTTGACTTTTTAAGGTAATAATAGTATCTTAGTTAAGAAAGTAAATAAAAACAGCGTGAAGTTCGTAGGAAAGTGATGGAAATCTACCGAAGGAGTAAAACTCTCAGGCGTCATGTAACGCCCGTGATAAGGACAGAGAATGACATACCTGTAAGGTGTTTTTTTCATGAAACCGGAGTCATCAGATTCCGGCTTTTTTATGCAATCCGTTCATGATGTTTTTGCTTGACAGGAAATAAAAAAGGAGTTATGGGTTATGTGGACGACAATCAATGAGTTTCTGAAAGCCGTGGATAATTTTGTCTGGGGCGTTCCACTCATGGTACTTATCATGGCAGGAGGACTGTATCTGACCATAAGACTTGGATTATTACAGATACAAAGACTGCCGCTGGCATTGAAATGGATGATTAAGAATGAGGAAGAAGGAGAAGGTGAGGTATCTTCTTTTGCAGCATTGTGTACGGCATTATCGGCGACAATTGGTACGGGAAATATTGTTGGTGTTGCAACTGCCGTGTGTGCAGGTGGTCCGGGAGCGTTATTCTGGATGATTGTTGCAGCTTTTCTTGGTATGGCGACAAAATATTCCGAAGGACTGCTTGCTGTAAAGTACAGGGTTATGGATGAAGACAATCATGCATTGGGTGGTCCGTTTTATTACATAGAACAGGGAATGGGGAAAAAGTGGAAATGGCTTGCCAAGATTTTTGCTTTCTTTGGAGTATGCGTAGGCTTATTCGGTATCGGAACATTTACGCAGGTAAACGGAATTGCTTCCGCAGTCAAAAATTTCTTTGATCCGGATTCCCTGCATACGGTTACCATTCCGAAAATCGGAACCTATTCATGGACCGTTATTATTGCTTCGCTGGTACTTGCAATTGTAGTGGCATTGGTTCTGATTGGCGGGATTAAGAGAATTGCAAGTGTATCTCAGGTTGTTGTGCCGTTTATGGCAGTAATATATATTGTATTTAGTGTTGCTTTAATTCTTTGTAATATTACATCCGTTCCTGCAGCGGTTGTTACCATTGTAAAGGCTGCATTTAATCCACAGGCCATAGCAGGCGGCGTGGCAGGCTCCATGATTGTTGCAATGCAAAACGGTGTTGCAAGAGGTATTTTTTCCAATGAAGCAGGACTTGGTTCGGCACCGATTGCGGCGGCAGCGGCACAGACCAAAGAGCCGGTTCGTCAGGGACTGGTTTCCATGACAGGAACATTTATTGATACCATTGTAATCTGTACCATGACAGGGCTTTCCATTGTTATTACAGGTGCATGGCAGGTACCGGGGATTGAAGGAGTTCAGGTAACAACCTATGCTTTTCAGAACGGGCTGCCGATTCCGGCACAGATTTCGGCATTTATTCTGATGCTTTGCCTTGTATTTTTTGCATTTACAACAATTCTTGGATGGGACTATTATTCGGAGAGGTGTCTTGAATATTTGTCCAATAAGAATAAAACTGCGGTAAAGGTATTTCGCTGGATTTATATAATCGCTGTATTTATCGGACCTTACATGACCGTATCAGCAGTATGGACCATTGCGGATATCTTTAATGGTCTGATGGCGCTTCCAAACATGATTGCATTATTTGCGCTGGGCGGAGTGGTTGCGAAGGAAACGAAAGATTTTTTTGCAGCAGAAAAACATAAGGAAAATTAATAAGATTTTCAGGAGGAAATAAAATCAAATGAGTTCAAAGGTCATCAAAAAGAACGCCTGTATTTTTACTTATGGAGTGGATGATAAAAAATCTTTTTTGATAGAGAATTTCTGCAACGGACAGGGGATTGAATATAGACGGATGAAAGAGGAAGACCGTTTTCAAAAGATTGGATGGATTGCAGGATATTCCGGTTATGTAAGGGATGATAATAAGCATGTGCCGCTGGAAAGTGCAAAAGAAACTGTGCCGGCAGGAAACGGTAAAAAACAGCCGGAGGTCATGATTTTTTCGGCACTTTCGGATGAACAGCTGGATGCGTTTTTAGAAGGTTATAAGGCAATGGGAATTGAACCGGTAAGTCTTAAGGCAGTGGTAACAAAACACAATGAAAACTGGACGTTTGACGAACTGGTTCAGGAACTGATTCGGGAGCGTGCAGCCATACTTCTCGGGCAGATGAAGAAAGACAGATAAGGAAGCGAAAGTGTTTATGGAAGAATCACAAAAGGAACGTCTGAGGAAACAATTTGAATTCATACAGGAAATTGACAAGGAAAAATTCATCGGCAGGCAGACATATCTTTCCGATGGAATACGGAAGGAAAATGATTCGGAGCATGCATGGCATCTTGCATTAATGACAATTCTCCTGAGTGAATATGCCAATGAACCCATTGATGTTTTAAAAACGGTCACAATGGTTTTAATTCATGATCTTGTGGAAATTGATGCCGGAGATACTTATGCATATGATGAAGAGGGGCTTAAGACACAGAAAGCGCGGGAAGAAGCGGCGGCTGACAGGATTTTCGGTCTTCTTCCGGAGGAACAGAGGGACAGACTTCGGGGACTTTTTTTTGAGTTTGAAGAGGGAAAGAGTGCAGAGGCACGATTTGCCCATACAATGGATAACATACAGCCAGCCATGCTGAATCATGCAACGGATGGCAAGGCATGGGTTGAACATGGAGTACATTTAAGCCAGATTTTGAAAAGGAATGTGAATACGAAGGATGGTTCAAAGGCTTTGTGGGATTATTCTTTTGAAAATTTCATAAAACCAAATG
Source organism: Thermoflexaceae bacterium (assembly GCA_029226085.1). Lineage (GTDB taxonomy): Bacteria > Bacillota > Clostridia > Lachnospirales > Lachnospiraceae > MGBC120314. The sequence goes on along the minus strand of JAQXXN010000048.1, from coordinate 3,946 downwards.
TGGATAAAGGAAAAATTTTGGATTCAGATAATAATTAAGAAAACGGAGTAAGAAAAATGTTCGGAGTTACGGTAAATGCGGCTGCGATCCTTTTAGGAACAGCTGTTGGACTGATTTTTAGAAAATTAATTAATGAGGAAGTGCAGAAGGTTATCATGCAGGCAATGGGAGTTGCCGTTTTGTCCATCGGAATCATGGACATGCTCAGTGTATCCGGTAACATTAAAATGATTCTGGTATTGATTTTAAGCCTGACTGTGGGCGGAGCCATAGGAGCTTTGTTAAAGATTCAGTATCGGATTGAAGTGTTTGGGGAATTTTTAAAGAGAAAACTTTCCAGGGATGAGAACAGTACCATAGGGAAGGCATTTACCTCTTCGGTGTTGATTTTCTGTATCGGGGCAATGGTGGTTTACGGAAGTATTAATGCAGGACTTGGAGATAATTCCACACTGTACATAAAAAGTATCCTGGATGGTGTGGTTGCGGTCATTACTGCCGCAACAATGGGAATTGGCGTGGCGCTTTCCGCTGTTGTGGTTTTTGTCATACAGGGAGCATTTGCTTTAAGTGCAAGCTTTTTAAATCCGATTCTCATGGCATATCCGGATGTAAAGACCATGCTTACGGGAATCGGCGGTGTACTGGTCATGTGTATCGGCATTAATCTGCTGGAAATCAAGGAAATGCGGACGGGTGACCTGCTTCCTGCAATCTTAGGGTGTCTGGTGATGATATTATTATAAATGTGGTAAGCAAAGAGAACATTTATATTGGCAGCAGGAGAGAATGATAATGGATGAAAAAATGATGGAAAAGAGTGTAAATGCAGTCTCAGTCAAGGCAGTTTCTGAGGTACTTCTTGCAGGTTTTTGCTGGGGACTGATTGGATTATTTACAAGACCGCTGTCGCAGGCTGGTATGTCACCCATGCAGATTACGGCAGTACGATGCATTGTGGCAGGAGCGGCATTATTTTTTTATCTTCTGATTAAAGATAAAAAAGTGCTTAAGATTCACTTAAAAGATATCTGGATGTTTATCGGGACAGGAATTATCAGTATTGTATTTTTTAATGTATGCTATTTTACTACCATTAACATGGCAACATTGTCTTTTGCGGCGATTTTGCTTTACACATCTCCGTATTTTGTAATGATTCTGTCTGCCATACTGTTTCGGGAAAAAATTACCCGGAAAAAAATAACTGCCCTGCTTTTTGCTTTTGCGGGATGTGTTCTGGTTACGGGATTCCAGACGGACGGAATTAAAGCTTTCAGTATTCTTACCGGACTTGGTTCCGGACTTTGTTATGGGTTATACAGTATTTTTGGAAATATTGCATTGAAAAAGTATAGTTCCATGACGGTGACCGTGTATACGTTTCTGGTGGCGGCCGTGGGGATTTCGCCGTTTGCAGGGATGAATGAAATTACAGGAATCATTGCCGGAAATCAATCTGTCTTATGGATTATTGTGGCACTTGGAATCTTTAGTACAATGCTTCCGTTTGTATTGTATACGGAAGGATTAAGCCACATGGAAGCCGGAAAGGCGGCAGTGCTGGCTTTCTCGGAACCACTGGCTGCAACGCTTGCGGGAATAGTGGTGTTTCATGAAAAAATAACATTTATGAGTGCGGTGGGAATTGGAATGATGTTTCTGGCGATTATTTATATTAACAGGAAGAATAAGTAATAAAAAAATCTCCAAGAATTACCATTTGGCGAATTCTGGAGATTTTTTTATGCACAACACCTGATATGATTTATTTCATGTGTACATCCATCTGCGGGAATGGAATACTGATTTTGTTCTCATCCATTGCCTCTTTAAATTTCTCACGTAAGTCCCATAGAACGGTCCAGTAGTTTTCACTTTTTACCCAGCATCTTGTGGTAAGCGTAATGCCACTTGCACCAAGTACATCCACGAAAATGGTAATGTCATGGTCTTTTAGTACCATTTCATTTGCACGAATGGTATTTTCCAGTATGGTCTTGGCTTTCTTTAGGTCGGTATCGTAGCTTACATCGATGGAAACATCCACCCGGCGCTCCGGCTGGGCGGCAACATTGGTAATGTTACTGTTGGCAAGGGTTCCGTTGGGAATGGTAACCATTTTGTTGTCCACGGTATAGAGCTTGGTATATAAAAGGTCTATGACCTGAACTGTTCCTTCACAGCCACAGGCAACGATATAATCACCGACCTTGAAAGGTTTAAACAGCAAAATCAAAACGCCACCGGCAAAATTGGACAGGGAACCCTGAAGGGAAAGCCCCACGGTTAATCCCAGTGAACCGATTAAAGTAATGAGAGAGGTGGTCTCAATGCCTAAAGCACCGATAATCATTACCGCAAGTACTGCATACAGGGAAAATTTAATGAGGGACATTAAAAACTTTGAAAGGCTTAAGTCCATTCCTGTACGGGCAAAGGTTTTGGAAATAATATTTAACAGTATTTTAATTAACTTTTTGCCAATAACCCAAATCAATAAAACAATTATAAGCTTTTTGACAATTTCTAAAGAGGCGCTTAAAAGCCTGTTTATAATTATGCCGGTGTAGGTTTCGGCTTCGTTCAGTGTCATGGAAAGTAAAGGGTACATTATTTTTTCTCCTTATTTGTAATGTTCTTTTTGGCAGTGGCATTGTCCACCACAACACCCTCCGATACAGGAATATAGCGGAAAATGGCAATTCCCATTGGAGGTACCTTGATTCGTATGGAATCGGCAAATCCGTCACATTCGTCCTTTTGGGAAACCTTAAGACGAGGATTTACAAAGTCATCACCGCCATAAACGGCACTGTCACTGTTAAAGATTTCCTTGTATTTGCCGGCATCCGGAACACCAATCTTATAGTTGGCGCGCTTTACCGGGGTAAAGTTAGCAACAACCACAAGTTTGCCGCCGCCCGAAGAAATTCGTTCAAATACCAGAATGGTTTCATCGGCGGAAATGCAGTTAATCCATTTAAAACCATCCGTTACATAGTCCTGGTCGTAAAGTGCCGGTTCTTTAAGGTAGAGTGCGTTTAAGTCCCTTACATACTGCTGCATTTTCTTATGACCGTCAAATTCCAGAAGATTCCATTCCACTTCTTTATCTTCTGCCCATTCACTTGTCTGACCGAAATCCTGTCCCATAAACAGTAATTTCTTGCCCGGATGAGTGAACATGAAACCGTAAGCAACACGGAGGTTTGCAAATTTTTCTTCCATGGTTTCTCCCGGCATCTTATAAATCATGGATGCTTTTCCATGTACAACTTCGTCATGGGAAAATACCAGAATGAAATTCTCACTGTAATTATAAATCATGCTGAAGGTAAGCTCTCCATAAACACCTTTACGGAAAAGCGGGTCCTGCTGCATAAAATGGGTAAAGTCATTCATCCATCCCATGTTCCATTTCAGGTCAAAACCAAGAGAATCATTTTCCACATCACCGGTAACCTTCGGCCATGCCGTGGATTCCTCGGCAATGAGCAGGGTACTTAAGCCACGTTTCTTGAAAATGGAATTCATGTGCTTGATAAATTCCACTGCTTCAAGATTTTCCTTGCCACCGTACATGTTCGGAACCCACTCGCCGTCCTTTTTGCCGTAATCCAGATAGAGCATGGATGCCACGGCGTCAGAACGGATGCCGTCCACATGATATTCCTCAGCCCAGAAGAGGGCACTGCCGATAAGGAAATTTTTAACCTGTGGTCTGCCATAGTTATAAATCAGGGTTCCCCAGTCAGGATGAGCCCCCTGTCTTGGATCATAATGCTCGTAGAGGCATGTGCCGTCAAAATTTGAAAGACCGAAGGTGTCTCTCGGAAAATGCGCAGGAACCCAGTCAAGAATCACACCGATTCCTGCCTTATGTAATTCGTTGATAAAATACTTAAAATCTAAAGGTGTACCGTAACGGCTTGTCGGTGCATAG
>JAQXXN010000047.1 GCA_029226085.1 Thermoflexaceae bacterium | reverse complement strand
ACAAGAATTGCCTTATAGCCCTTGGCAGCTGCAACTGCTGCAATACCAATTCCCGTGTTACCGGATGTCGGCTCAATTAATGTTGCACCCGGTTTAATTAAACCTTTCTTTTCTGCATCTTCAATCATTGCAAGAGCAATTCTGTCCTTAACACTTCCTGCCGGATTAAAATACTCCAGCTTTACAACCACCTTTGCTTCAAGATTATGCTTCTTCTCATAATTAGTAACTTCCAAAAGCGGGGTCTTACCTACTAACTGTAAAATACTTGTTTTAACATTTGCCATAACTCTTTCCTCCATCATAATTTTCTTCTTCGTTTTTAATTCATAGTATTCATATATGAATTATTAATATATTTATCATTATAGTCATCCATCCATATATTGTCAATGGATATTTTCAATTTTTTCTGAAAATATTTCCTGAAATTATTAATAGAAATTTTATTTTTAAATCATGCTGCATCCTTGAATATTTTTCTAAAATAAGCTATACTATGTAATATAAATTTATGATACGAACATAAACTTTACTTCCGAAAGGCTGGTATATCATATGATTCTTTTATTTATTGGACCTATTATTGGTATTATTGTTGCCGTTGTGGCTGTTGCCATCACTTCAGTTACGATTGGTGTCTGTATGAGTGAAGAAGATTCTGAAGAATAAAAAAGATGCCGTTATGCGCTTGCATAATGGCATCTTTTTTATCCTCAGATAATATTTCGTATTCCCTCACAGATTTTTCTTGCAACTACCGGATTATTCATGGTATACAGGTGAATTCCGTCTACGTCATTTGCCAGAAGGTCGATAATCTGGCTTAACGCATAGGACATTCCCGCATCAAACAATGCATCCTTATTATCTTCAAATTTGTGAATAATCTTTTCAAAACGCTCCGGCAGGGATGCGCCGCACATGGTAACCATTCTCTTAATCTGTGCCGCATTAATCACCGGCATGATGCCCGGCGTAATCGGTACTGTAATTCCGGCAATCCGGCACTCCTCCACAAACCGGTAACAATAATTATTATCAAAGAAAAGCTGGGACAACAAAACTTCTGCCCCTGCATCTACCTTTTTCTTAAGATTCTGAATCTCATCCACACGGCTTTTCGATTCCGGATGGCACTCCGGATAACAGGCTCCTGCAATGCAGAAATCTCCCTTGGTCTTTAAATAAGTAATCAAATCCGATGCATGCTTAAATTCATCTTTTTCCGGCACATTGGGATTTTTATCCCCGCGCAGCGCCAGAACATTAATAATTCCCTCACTGGTAAGAATCCTTGAAAATTCGTCAATTTCCTTTTTGTCATAGCAAAGACAGGTCAGGTGTACTACCGGCTCAACATGGTATTCCTCCTTGATTTTCTTTGCCAGTTCAATGGTCTTATTGTTGTTGGAGCTTCCTCCCGCCCCAAAGGTAATACTGATAAAATCCGGATTCAGTTCGCTTAAGATTCCCAGTGTCTCATCAATATTTCTTAATTCCGTATCCTTTTTCGGAGGAAAAATCTCAAAGGATAATACTGCTTTTTTATGTTTATGTATTTCTGTTATTTTCATTTTCTTTTCATAGTCCTTTTCATTTTATGACAGTTCCACCGTCACGGCTTCTTTCTTCACATTCTGCTCCACAGATAACAATATGCCTGTGTTCTTGCCGCAAAACGCTCCGTCTTTAATAATTCCCGGATTTCTGCCCTGGTATACCAGCCCGGCGTAATTTCCTCCACGGTAGAAGTACTTTCATGAAATTCTCCCCGTGCCTTTCCTACCACACATACATTAATTTCGTTACTGAATCCCACCGCACTGTAACTTGGCCCGATAAGGTCATCAATTTCATAAAGTTCAAGACCGGTTTCTTCCCATAACTCCCGTCTGGCGCTTTCTTCCGGCTTTTCTCCCGGGTCAATGAGTCCTGCCGGAAAATTATAAACCCATCCTCCGACAGCCAGACGAAATTCTTTATCCACAAGAATCCTGTCACCGCTTTCGTCCGTGGCTATAATCACCACTGCATCCGGTTCTTCCCCGTGCAGTGCCTCGAAATTCTCTATATTCTTTTTCCTGCTGATCATCTCGTACACTTTTTCCTGCTTGTCCACAGTTTCGTAGGTCAGGTTATAACGAGTGATGAATTTTCCTTCTTCCCTTTTCTGAATTCCCTTAAAATTCACTCTGATTATCCGCCTTTCACACTTATCCCTTTGTCTGGTTTCGCTTCTTTTATTTTATCATCCTGCCTTTGGTTGTCAATGTACAAAACCTACAAACATACTCCCATGGTTATTCTTCCACCGCATCCCTGATTCGATCCAATGCCTCCGTAAGTGTCTTTCTCGGACAGGCAACATTAATTCTCTGATATCCTTCTCCTGCCGGTCCAAAAATCGCACCACTGTCAAGCCAGAGACCTGCCTTCTTAACAATCAGGTTCTCCAGCTCATTTCCCGATAAGCCAAGCTTTCGAAAATCAATCCATACAAGATACGTTCCTTCCGGCTCCCGTACGGAAAGTTTTGGTATATTCTTATCAATATATTCTTTTAAATATGCGATATTATCCTGAATATATCTTAAAACTCCTTCAAGCCATTCCTCGCCATTCTCATAAGCTGCCTCACATGCCACAATTCCAAAAGTATTGACCTGACTGTATCCGGCTGCATTTACCTGATCCTTAAACAATCTGCGAAGCTTCTGATTCGGAATAAAGATATTGGAAATCTGAAGTCCTGCAATATTAAAGGTCTTCGTTGGAGAAGTACAGACAACCGAAAAATCCTTATATTCTTCCTTCACATCTGCAAACACCAGATGTTTTTCAGAAAAACTAAAATCTGCATGAATTTCATCACTCACAACGATAACCCCATGCTTTTTGCAAATGTCACCTATGGTTTCCAGTTCCTTCCTGCTCCAGACTCTTCCAACCGGATTATGCGGATTACAAAGCAGGAATAACTTAACCTTCTCATCCACGATTTTCTTCTCAAAATCTTCAAAGTCAATCTGATACCGTCCATTTTCATCAGCAGTCAATGTGCTGTCCACAATTCTTCTTCCGTTATCGGTAATAACCTCACTGAACGGATAATACACCGGCTGACAAATCAGTACGCCATCCCCGGGTTGTGTATATGCCTTCACCGCCATGGCAAGTGCAAAAACAATACCGGGCGTCTTTATCAGCCAGCGCTCAGATACCTCCCAGTCATAATGCTTTTTCATCCATTTTCTTACGATTTCAAAGTACTCTTCCTTGGTCTCACTATACCCGAAGATTCCATGCTCTGCCGCTTTTACAATGGCATCCTGAATATAGGAAGAAACTTTAAAGTCCATGTCGGCAACCCATAAAGGAAGCACATCTGCCGGTTTTCCACGTCTTATCGCAAAATCATACTTTAATGAATTGGTATTTTTACGATCAATGATTGTATCAAAATCAAGATTTCTTTCTGCCATTTCCATTTCCTCACTAATATCCGTATTATTTATTCCAGCCTATAATGCAAAAACCCGTTCCAGATCAGCAATTAAATCATCAATGCCTTCAATGCCAACCGACACCCTTAACACACAATCGGTAATACCGTTCTTTGCAAGGACATCCTTCGGAACATCCGCATGCGTCTGAGTAATCGGATAGGTAATCAGTGTTTCCGTTCCGCCAAGACTTTCTGCAAACTGAATCAGCTCCACATTTTTAAGAATGGACAATGCAGATTCCTTGGAATCCACCTCAAAGGTAAGCATGGAGCCAAATCCACGTGCCTGTTTTTTCATGATTTCGTGTCCCGGATGAGAAGGAAGACCCGGATAAATAACCTTTTTCACTTTATTTTGCTTTTCAAGCCATTGTGCAAGCTTCATTGCATTTTCCTGCGCTCTTTCCATACGGACAGCCAGTGTCTTAATTCCACGCAGGATAAGCCAGCTGTCAAACGGTGCCAGACCTGCTCCGGTAGTCTTAATAATGAAGCGTAATTTTTCACTGATATCTTCTCTTGCGGTTACCAGAAAACCGGCAATGGTATCATTGTGTCCGCCTAAAAATTTGGTTCCGCTATGTACTACCACATCTGCCCCCAGCTCCAGCGGATTCTGGAAATACGGTGAGAGAAATGTATTATCAACAATCAACAGAATATCATGCTTTTTGGTAATTTCACTTAATTTTTCAATATCCGTCACATTCATCATCGGATTGGTTGGAGTTTCGATAAAGACCGCCCTGGTTTTGTCCGTAATGTACTGTTCCACATTTTCCTTATAACAGTCCACGCTGGTAAATTCAATTCCGTTCTTTTTGCTGATATTATCAAATAAACGGATGCTTCCTCCATAGAGGTCTGAATCCGCAATAATATGGTCACCCGGACGAAAGATTTCCATGAGTGTGGCAATGGCTGCCATGCCGCTTGAAAAAGCCAGTGCATCAATTCCCTTTTCCAGGGATGCAACTACTTTTTCCAGATGCTCTCTTGTAGGATTCTGTAGTCTGCTGTAATCAAATCCCGTACTCTGGCCTACTGCCGGATGTGCAAAGGTAGCTGTCTGGTAGATTGGAAAGCTGATTGCCCCATAATGATTATTCGTACTGTTATCGTCAGCAAGATGCTGACATCGTGTTTCAATGCTAAGTCCCATGTTATATTCCTCCCTGTTTTTCTTTTTCATGATTTTCCTGTTTTACTGTTTGCAATTATAATTATTGTTTTTTCATGAATTTATAATTCATATTGTTTATATAGGAATAATATCACATGATTAGAAATTAGGATAATACATAAAAAATACTGTGTGTTATAGATAAAAACTATAACACACAGTATTATTAATTCATTTTTTTCTTCATTTCCAGTTCCGGCATGGTGGATGCCACCTTGGTATTTGCCGGAATTGATGAGATAACAAAGGTATTACCTGCCACAACGGAATTTTCTCCGATAACAGTCTCTCCGCCAAGCACCGTGGTATTTGCATAAATAACCACATTATCCTCAATAGTCGGATGACGCTTCACACCGGACAATTCCTGTCCCTTTCTGGTTGAAAGCGCACCTAAGGTAACACCCTGGTAGATTTTTACACGGTTACCGATTACAGTGGTTTCACCGATTACGATGCCTGTT
>JAQXXN010000046.1 GCA_029226085.1 Thermoflexaceae bacterium | reverse complement strand
GTGAGCGGACAGATTATCAACGTGGATGGCGGTCTGAATTCTCATGTATCTACGGTTGCACAGTTTAGAGAATTGAATTCACGTACCTGGTAAGTAAGTAGAAATAAGTGGAGTATTACCCTCAGAAGTCAAAGTGCTTCTGGGGGTTTTATTTTTAGCGTAAAAGGGAATGATTATTAAAAAGAGTATAAATCTTAAATAAAGTTATAAATTGTAAACCATCATTTTAAATGTTTTATCTCTTTACAAACCATCATTTTAATGGTTTAATAATGGCAGGAGATGTTTGCTTATGAATAATAATGTATTTATGACACCGGGATATACAACGGCAAAAGAAATTAAACAGGTGAGAAAGCAGCTTGGACTTACACAGAAGGATTTTGCCATGTTAATTAATGCATCAAAATCAACTGTTGAAAGATGGGAGCGAAGTGATGAACCCATTATTGGACCGATCGTTTTACTGTTAAAGATGCTTGAAAAGTATCCGGAATATGTTGAGACAATCCGGGTTCCGGAGAAAATTTATCCAATCAGGCTCTGGTATATGCATAAGCAGTCATTGTGTACCCTGATTGACGTGGATGAAGTCCATAGGCATGTACAGATAAGAAATTATACGGATAATGTCATGTTCCGGGCATTTGGCAAAGAGGAAGAACCGGATTATGAAATGTATACAGCTTTTTTGGAATCCAGGTGTTTCCCCAAAAGCCGGGATAAAATGAAACTTGTACTGAAGGATTTGGACCTGCCATTCTACGACCCGTTCATGATTATTGAAAAGACAGAAGGAAGAATGGCTGAGGATGATTTTTGGATTAAGATAGAGAGGTAGATGGATGATAGAGTTATTTGAACAGAATATCCGGACAAATGACAGACAGTCTTCTAAGGGAAATCAGCTGAAATGGGAAAATAAAAATATCTGGTATAAGGCTGATTATACCGGCTATGAAGGCCTTGCGGAATATGTCGTATCACATCTGCTTGAAAAATCAACACTTGCCAGAGAAGAATTTGTGCTTTACGACTTAGAAGAAATGAAATATAAATCAACCACATATACTGGAGTGAAGAGTAAGAATTTTTTAAGTGAAGACTGGCAGATTATTACTTTGGAAAGGCTGTTTAAGAATTTTTTTGGAGAGAGTCTTCATCAATCCATATTGCGTATTGCCGGGCATAAGGAAAGACTGATTTTTCTGGTTAATCAGGTAGAACGGATAACCGGTCTTAAGGATTTTGGCAGATACATCAATAAATTGTTCACCATTGATGCTGTATTTTTAAATGAAGACAGGCATACACATAATATTGCGGTATTAATGAATGAGAATGGAAAGTTTGCATATTGTCCCATATTTGATAATGGGGCGGCTCTTTTGGCTGACACCACAATGGATTATCCATTGGATGCAAATGTTTATAAACTTATGGAGAACGTCCGGGCAAAAACGATTTGTAATGATTTTGAGGAACAACTTGAAATTTCAGAAGAATTGTATGGAAAGAATCTGAAATTCTATTTTACCAAGGGGGATATCAGAAAATTGTTAGAGAATACTGCAATTTACCCGGATAAGGAAAAGATAAGGGTGGAGACGATTTTATATGAACAAATGAGAAAATATCAATATTTATTTATAGAAGCTTAAGCGAGGTGATATAGTTTGAATGAACGAATGACGAAAATAATGAATTATGAAAAAAGACTTTTACAGGACAGAATGCAGCTTTGGCATCTGATGGATGAATGTGAGACGGATGACACGGAAGTGATGGAAGGTAAAATCCGGCATTTCAAACAGGAAATCGAATACATGGAGAGTCAGCTGTGTCTGTTAAAGAACGAGATGGAAGAAAGAAAAGCATCAGAACCAGTTGAAATTCAGCAGAAAGCATTGGAAAGTATACAACGGGAACAATCAGTACAGCCAAAGGAACAAGAAACAGAGGCACAGCCGGATTTCGACATGCCGTATGCACGAAAAGATTTAGAAAAAACTATTGGCAAATCTTTAATGGGAATTTTTGCATCCGTACTGATATTCATAAGTTTGATTTTATTTGCAACATTACTGCTTCCGTATTTCAATGACACGGCAAAGATGATAACCACCTATCTGTTAAGTTTTGCTTTTTTGGGAGTGGGACTTTTCAAATTGAAGAAGGATAAAGATAACAAATTCTATATTGCACTCACCGGATGCGGAGTGGGAGCGGTGTATATTTCTTTACTTCTTAGCAATATGTACTTTAAGGCATTTGGTGATATTACCTTGTATCTATTGATTGGTATCTGGGCAATTGGGGTTTGTTTTCTTTCTAAGCTTAAGAATAAGATTTTCCAGGTAATCGGACAGCTGGGAATTGTTATTGCGATGTTCTGTGGGTGCATGCTTTGCATAGAGAGTAACGATGCGGCAAAATTTTTGGCATTAATTATTTTTTATATAATTTCATCCGGCGTCTTTTATTTCGTTCACTATGACAGAGAATTTTCGAATAATCTGATACACCATGTTTTTAATGCAGTCAATTTTGTGATTCTATTTGCCGGCTGTGAGGAAATTCTCGGCAAGGGAATTTACGTGGCGACCATCATGATATTACTGTTTATTGCATTCTATGTTGGTATGATGATGTATGGAAGGATTGAAAAGAGCGGAGTAGCTTTTGGAATCATTTTAAGCATCTATGTGCTTATGCTAATTCAGGTACTGGGATTGGTTACAGGGGATAATGATTTTGTTTTTGCAATCATTACTTACCTCATATGCATGGAATTGATGATTGCGGTTGAAAGGAAAAAGGCAAAAGAAAGCCATGGAAAAAACATCGCCATTGCGGCAATGGTTATTTTTGCCGGATGTGGTCTGGGAGTAGAACCGGTGCTGAGTGAGCATGGCGTTGTGCCATTAATGATTCTGCCATGGCTGTTTCTTGGATTTTATAGAAACAATGTTGTATGGAAATATAGCAGCATGATTTTGTTTCTTAACTATGCATTTAAGGATAACATCAATGAGACGGAAAGACTATTCCTTGGATTGCTGGTAGCAGTAAGCGCATTCTGGCTGATTTATAAAAATAAGAATCAGTATAGTGCCCGGTTTAAGAATGTGGTACATGTCGTAACATTTATTTTTCTAAGTTATAGTATGGTTGGCGCAGTACTTGAACTGGCAAGAAATTCTGAATTGCCAGAAGTTGTATCCTTTGTTGTCGCAGCATTATTTAATATTGTAATGATGAGAAGTTGTTTTGGAAGGGATCCGATAACCGGAGAACAGGAGAAAGGAACGGTATATAATATCATCAACATGCTTGTGATGATAGGAGGAATAATAAGGATTAATTACGGATATGAAGGAATACTTCATCTGGTAATCATCATTACCACGTTGATTGCGTTTATGGTAAATGCCAAGAATCTGCTGGACCGATATGATAATAGGTTTAGTGGAATCTATGTTGGATTAAAATTTACAATTTTGATGATTGTGATTCTGGAATCGTTCCATTCTGTTAACTATGTGATTAGCATTGCGTGTTTTGTACTGGCGATATTGAGCATTATCATCGGATTTGTGGGGCAGTATAAATCACTGAGAGTTTTTGGACTGATTCTTTCCATGGTTAGTATTTTCAAATTAATCATGGTGGATATTAATTACACGAATACGCTGGGGAATGCATTAAGCTTTTTTGTATCTGGCATATTATGCTTTGTTATTAGTCTGATATATAATTTGATTGATAAAAGAATTCAAAAAGATTAACATCAGGAGTAAGAGAAAACATGAAAATCATAGCACACATTTATACGGATTTTCCGCAGAAATTCGGAATTCCAAGACAAAGCGGACTGGTAAAGGATTTGACGGGGAAAATTGTATTCGAACCGGAATTTCGAAGCACGGATGCAGTAAAAGGGCTGGAAGGCTTTAGTTATATATGGCTTTTGTGGCAGTTTCAGGGGACAGACAGAAGTAACTGGTCTGCAACTGTTAAGCCGCCAAGGTTAGGAGGAAATACCCATGTGGGGGTGTTTGCCACACGTTCCCCGTTTCGTCCCAATAACATTGGTTTGTCGTCCGTTAAACTAGAAAAAATTGAACTAACGGAGAATGGGCCTGTTATCCATGTGTCCGGAATAGATTTGAAAAACGGGACTCCGATTTATGACATAAAGCCATATCTACCATATACAGACTGTCATGTGGATGCAAGGGAAGGGTTTGCCCATGATGTAAAGGAATATGAATTAAAGGTGGATTTTCCGCAGGAATTATTAAAAAAATTTCCGCCGGAAAAACAAACTGCCATCATTGAAGTGTTAAAACAAGACCCGAGGCCATCCTATCATGATGACCCGGATCGAAAATACGGCGTGGCATTTGCCGGTTTTGATGTGCATTTTACGGTAAAAGAAGATATTCTGACGGTTTTTGAGGTGGTTCCGTTTGTGGAATGAATGCCTCCGGAGAATATGCTTACTTCAAAAAGAAATGAATCATTTTATCATAAAGTTTTTTGTATGGCTGGTATCTCATTGGAAGGTCCAGCCAGGTTTTTTTATCCACAATGCTCTTATAATGGGAAAAAGTAGTAAAACCTTCTTTTCCGTGATAGGAGCCCATTCCGCTTTCGCCGAAACCGCCGAATCCCATTTCGCTGGTAGCAAGGTGAATAATTGTGTCATTAATGCAGCCACCGCCAAAACCACAACAGGCGGTTACTTTTTTGGCAGTTCTTTTATCGGAGGTAAATATGTAAAGTGCCAGTGGGTGAGCCATGGAATTGATTGTATCAATGGCATTATCCAGTGAATCATAGGTAAGAACCGGAAGAACCGGTCCGAAGATTTCTTCCTGCATTACCGCATCCTCAAAGGTTACGGAATCCATTACGGAAGGCTCAATCTGCAGGGTGTCTTTGTTGGAAGCTCCGCCGAAGACGAGCTTGTCTTTATTAATTAATCCCAGAATTCTGTTAAAATGCTTTTCGTTTATGATTTTACCGTAATTGCTGTTATCCAGAGGATGTTCTCCAAATTGAAGAATGATTTGTTTTTTTATTTCTTCAATTAGCTGATTTTTGATGGAGCTGTCGCAGTAAATGTAATCCGGGGCAACACAGGTCTGACCGCAGTTTAGAAATTTACCAAAGACAATACGTTTGGCAGCAAGTTTAATGTTGGCGCTTTTTTCCACGATGCATGGACTCTTTCCGCCAAGTTCCAGGGTTACCGGTGTAAGCCTTGTAGAAGCATGCATCATGACTTCTTTTCCGACAGACTGGCTTCCGGTAAAAAAGATATAATCAAAATGTTCGTTTAAAAGTGCAGTATTTTCTGCACGTCCGCCTGTGACTACGGCAACGAATTCTTCGGAAAAACATTCCTCGATGATTTCTTTTATGATTTTGCTGGTATTTGGAGAATAGGCACTTGGTTTTACGATAACGGTATTTCCGGCAGCAATGGCATCCACAAGCGGTTCAATGGTCAGAAGAAACGGATAATTCCACGGACTCATGACCAGAACGACCCCGTAAGGAGAAGGTTTTTTGTAACTTCGGGAATGAAATTGTGCCAGAGGCGTGTATACGTTTTTCTCTTTGGCAAAAGAACGGGTATGCTTTATCATGTAGCTGATTTCACTGAGACTTAAGCCTGTCTCACACATATAGCTTTCAAAACTGCTTTTTCCAAGGTCGCATTTAATGGCAGCATTAATTTCATTTTCCCGTCTTTTAATGACGTCCTTTAATTTTCTAAGTGCCTGAATACGGTAATCTACATTCAGGGTGGCGCCGGTGTAAAAATAGGCACGTTGTTTTTCTACAAGATTCCTGATTTCTGTTTCTGTCATGGCTTAAATTTCCCTTTCTGTGTCTTCCTGCTTTGGCATGAGCTGATAATAAAACTGTTCCAGTTCGTGGGCATCCATGAGAACCGGTACCGGATAGAGAGGATTTGCTTCTTTGTCTGCATAGTGGGAGAGTTTTGGAATATCCTCTTCCTTAATCTGCGGTACAGTATCACCGATGTTGAAACGTTTCTTCATATCCTTAATTGCCTGAATAAAATTCTTTGCGGCAACGTCATCCGGAGTGTCAAGGTCCGATACACCGGCAGCAAATGCCAGCTGGGAGAGCTTTTTATCTATGGTGCTTCCATAGGATTCCAGTACAATAGGAAGCAGAATGGAATTGGCAAGTCCGTGAGGTACGTTATATTCTCCGCCAAGTGAATGTGCAACGGCGTGAACATAGCCTACATAGGATTTGGTAAAAGCACATCCGGCATAAAAGGACGCCTTTAACATGTTCCTGCGGGCCTCCAGATTGTTCCCGTCAGTATAAGCATTATCCAGATTAGCAAAAATCAGTTTAACGGCAAGAAGGGCATCGGTTCTGGTTCCATGAGTCGTGGAATTGCCAATGTATGCTTCCACGGCATGGGTAAGTGCATCCATTCCCGTGGTTGCGGTAATGAACGGAGGAAGGCTTAAGGTGACCTTCGGATCCAGTACTGCATATCGCGGAATCAGCGGGAAGTCATTGATTGCATATTTATGTCTTGTTTCGGCATCTGTTATGACTGCCGCAAGCGTGGTTTCACTTCCGGTTCCTGCTGTGGTAGGAATGGCAATGAGAAGAGGAAGCTTCTTATGCACCTTAAGTATACCTTTCATTCTTGCAAGTGACTGGTTTGGTTTTGCAATCCTTGCACCCAGTGCCTTGGCACAGTCCATGGAAGAGCCGCCGCCAAAGCCGATGATGGCATTACATTGATTTTCCTGATACATTTCCAGTGCCTCGGCAACATTCTGGGTGGTTGGGTTGGCAACGGTCTTATCATAAATATAATAGGAAATTCCGTTGTCTGAAAGTGCTTTTTGCAGTCTGTCCGTAAGTCCAAGCTTCATGATGCCGGCATCTGTTACAATCAGAACAGTGCTGCATTTATGCTTCTTAATAATTGCCGGGATATCGGTGACACTTCCTGCCATTTTTGGTTTCCGGTAGGGAAGAAATGGAAGGGCAATTTTAAATGCAGTCTGAAATGATCTGCAATATATTTTTCTTAACTGATTCATGATATTAAAATCCTTTCTGAGAATAACTCTTAAGGATTAGTATATCTTTTTTGAAACAGAACTGCAATGAAAAATTCAAATACCATCAAGGCCGTCAATTGGAATAATAAAGCTATCGTTTCCGGTATATGGGTCAATCAGGAGAGACACATTCTCCATCAAATCAGAATCAATTGCAAATGCAAGGTTTATGGTTCTGGATTCCTGTGCCGGAAGATACAGCATGTTCTGGTATACATTTTCCATTTTTTCATCTGGAACCCGGGTGATGGAATCCATCCAGAAAACAGTAGGCTGCAGATAATAATCATCCCGCACGTAATGATATCCAAGTGAAAGGTTATCTGTTTCTGCTTTGGATATGCGTCTCATTGTTGTGGAAAAAGAAAGTGCCATTTCCCGGTCAGTCGGATTTTGTAGTTCACAGGTTATGACAATGATTTTCGGGGTAACGGTCTCTGTTTCCATGACTTCATCCAGGGTGTTGATGCCATCACCGGATTTGACCAGTGAACGGGAATAGGAGGAAAGTGTTCCATCAGGGCTGATTAGTGGGTTATTGGCTCCGACTCCCACGAAGTAACCATCCTTTAGTTCTGTCGTGGTATTTACAACTCTGGCATCTGTGATTTTCATTGGCACCTTTGTGGAAGAAAAGCCGGTAGTATTGGTATTGTAATCCGGAAAGACTACTTCAAAGGTTTCGTTCATCTGTATCGTTATTGGCGCCGGACTGGTATCCGGATTGGACGTATCGGTACCGGAACTGGTGGAATCTTCAGTCTTGTATACTGCTCCCGGCATGTCTGCCTCTTCATAGGTTGTTTCCACAAGATGGACCTGTCCGGAAAGTGTTAAGAATTCCTCCTCGCTAATGGCATCATTTCCCCAGATTTCCAGTACGTATCCTTTGTCTTCAAAGAAAATCAGCATGTTTTTGTTGTAGATGTAGGGTTTTCCGGTATTGGAAGGTGCAACAGTATTTAGTTTGGAATAAACAGCATCATAGCCGTTTAGGGTAAGCTCGGTCTGCTGTGTGACATTCTGGAGAGTGACCTTGTTATTTTCTCTTGCACGAAGGAGCAGAAGGGACAGGCAACGACCATCGCTTGTGTTCCAGACGAGACTTCCTTCCCATTCTTCCCGTACGAATTCCTCAGGAAAATCGGTCACGACTTTCACGTGAAGTACATAAGGAAGGGTATCCGCCTCGCTATTTTTTTCAAAAGTATATTCGTCCTGATATTTCCCGGTATCCTGATGTTTTATGAAATAATGCTTCATAAACTTTGCACCAAGTACGGTTACCGGAATCAGACAAAAGACACCAATGAAAATGGCAGCAACGTTTAATAAAGTCCGTGAAGGGAATTTTTTTTGAGTAGATAATAATTCTTCTTTTTGCTGATTGTATTTTTCCGAAAACTCGTGTGGCATGTTTATGTCTTCCAGGAAGAAAATTTCCCCCATTTCTTCCAGAAGAGAATGACTGTTTTTCTTATGGTTCATAATTGTCACCTGCCTTTTCTTTAATAAAACGCTTTAAGCGCTCATCTCTTTTTCTTACCACATCCATCGAAACTTCAAGAATCTGGGCGATTTCCTGATTGCTGAGCTGACAGTAGTATTTCAGCTTGATGATTTCCTTTAAGGAATCCGGCATTTCTTCCACACACTGTTGTATCAGCCGGCTGGCATTGATGCCGTCAAGAAAGTCTTCCAGTTCATTTTCCTCCACAAGGAGATGTTCTTCGTCAAGCTCTTCAAAAGACGTAAGTTCCTTATGGAGAGTGCGGTAGCGGTCAATGGCAGTTGTTTTTGTGATTTTCATGACCAGTGACCGGCATTGTGGAGAATCCACTCTTTTGATTCCGGGAAGATAGTTCATGATTTTCAGAATGGAATCGTGAACAACATCTTCGGAAAGCCCCGCATCCTTTAAAATAGAAAATGCCAGATAGTACATTTTCTGCTCGTATAATCGATAAATCTGTTCCAGCCGGTCGGTGCTGGATTTTCGTAAATTCATTCATTCACCCCGCTTGTTGTTTTTTGAGTACTCATATATAGAACGGAAACGGATTAGAAAACGTGACATTGGATAGACAAAGATAAAAAAAGAGCAGATAACGGGAATCGAACCCGCCTTTCCAGCTTGGGAAGCTAGCGTTCTACCGATGAACCATATCTGCATGGTGACATTATAACATTTTTTATGGAAAATTCAAGTGCAAAGATTAAGTTGGCTTTTTGAAATGTCATTTCCTGAATCGGAGAAGAGACACGTCATCATAAACTACCGGGGTGAAATAACAAGAAGGGTTCCGCATCCTACCCGGATGCAGCTTTCGTCTCCAATAAATTCATTACTGACACCAAGCGGATAGGTATTTTTGAGGACTGCATTTTCTAATTGATATTTCAGACCTGTTTCATAAACACCGGTTGATTCATCCGTTAGGGAAAAGACAGAAAGAAAGCCGCTCTTAGCAGAAGAAAAACGGATTTCACTGTCACGGATTACATCAAACTGATTATCCGTTCCATACATTCTGGCAGAGCATCCCATGGAGGCAAGCCAGGAAAGAAGCTGGATATTGGCAATCGTATGGTCAATTCTTCCGCCTGTGGCACCATACAGAAAAAAACGGCGAAAACCTTGTGAAAGCCCATGCTGGATGGAGGTATGCATGTCCGTGTAATCCTTTATGGGATTTAGACGGCGGATGGGAATGTCGGTCGGAAGGACTAACTTTTTTTCATCACAGGAATCAAAATCCCCAATCAGGACATCCGGAAGGATACCGCTTTCAAGGAGAGGCAGAATTCCTCCATCTGCGGCAATCAGGAGGTCATTTGTGGACTTGTTTTTTAACTGGGCAATATCGTTTTTACAAATTTCACCGGCACCGATAACATGGCAGATACGATTCATGGAAAACACCTTCCTTGTTCTTTTACCTTTTAGATATTGTAAGGGAAAAGGTGGGAGAATACAAGTAAAAAAAGTTCTTGACAAAACACCTGTCCAAAAGTATGATTTGTATAACAAAACATACTTCTGTAAAGAAAACATAATATCAGAAATCGTAGGAAATAAATAATAAGGAGGCCGGACATCATGAACAGACCAGAAGGAAAATATGCATGGACTGTAACTGTTGGCGAAAAAGGTCAGTTTGTCATACCGAAGCAGGCAAGGGAGATTTTTGACATAAAGCCGGGCGATACGCTAATTCTGCTTGGCGACGTGGAGAGGGGAATTGCCATCCCGCCAAAGGCTACCTTTGCAAAATATGCAGAAGAAATTTTTAAAAGTCAGTAAGGGAGGATATTCAGATGAGCAATGTAATGTTTTTTAATATTCCGGCACACGGACATGTCAATCCAACCATAGCGGTTGTAACGGAACTGGTAAAAAGAGGTCATCGCGTTCGTTATTATTCCGTAGAGGAATTTCAGGGAAAAATTGAAAATGCAGGTGCAGAGTTTGTGGATATTGCTCCTTACATGCCACCGGCACCGGATAATCTGGATAAGAAGGTAGGAAAGGATTTTGCCGCTCTGATTGAAATGGTAGTGGATACTACATTTGCCCTTAGTGATATTATGGAAGCAGAAATCAAGGAGTTTCAGCCAGACTGTATCGTATCGGATTCCGTATGCTTCTGGGGTAAATTATTTGCAGGAAAATATAACATCCATTTTATCTGTTCCACAACAACCATGGCATTTAATCAGTATACGGCAAGATTAATGAAGCAGGGACTGGGCGAAATTGTAAGGATGTTTACGGGAATGCCAAGAATTCAGGCAAAGATGAAGCTTTTAAATGAAAATGGATATCCGGCGGAGAATTTTGTATCCATTATCCAGAATGATAATGAAACGAATACTATTGTGTACACTTCCAGAAAATTTCAGCCGATGGTCGAGACGTTCTCTGACCGGTATGTGTTTGTGGGACCGTCGGTTGCCAATATATATCCAAGAGGCGAAAAAAAGGAAAGACCACAGGTGTATATTTCATTGGGAACGGTGTTAAATAATAATGTTGCATTCTATAAGGAATGTATTGATGCACTAAAAGACATGGAATGTAATGTCGTCATTTCGGCAGGCCGGAATACGGACATTGGGGCATTGGGAGAAATTCCGGATTCCTTTACGGTGGAGCCATATGTGAATCAGCTTGAAGTCCTGGCAGATTCTGATGTATTCGTGACACATTGTGGAATGAACAGTGTGACAGAAAGTCTTTATAACGGGGTTCCGATGGTACTTTTCCCGCAGCATTCCGAGGAAAATGCAGTGGCAATCCGGACGGAAGAACTGGGAGCAGGAGTACGCCTTAAGAAAGGAAAGACAAAGCTGATCCGAAAGGCAGTAGAAGAGGTACTTTCCAATGAAAAATACCGGAAGGTCGCACAGGAAATCGGAGATGATTTCAGACAGTGCGGTGGTGCCGTGATGGCAGCCCAATTTATTGAGAGAGTGATTGGTTAAGAACGGAATTTAGTTAAACTTCTGGTTTGGTGAGGTCCGGTTTAAATTTACCAGATCGCAAAGCTCCTTCATAAAATCTTAATTTGCGCTGACCCACATAGATGGGGCTGTCGCTTTAACGAATGAAAATTCGTGAAGCGGTAGCGTCATCTTTGCTGTTTTGAATCTTGTTATGGAGTTTGTTTATATTCCTTGCCATAGCTAGACAAAGAATATTCAGGATAGAGTAGCTGAGGAAAATTGGAATAATGCAAAAAAGCGCCGAAACAATGCCATTCAGAGCAAATTTGGCATAGAGAATAATAGAAATGAAATATCCTATGCCACCACCAGTAATTCAGAGAATGATATTGGCATAGGAATTAGAAAAAATGCATTTTCCTATGCCACCACTGGCATTTCAGAGAATGATATTGGCATAGGAATTAGAAAAAATGTATTTTCCTATGCCACCACTGGCATTTTAAAGAACAATATTGGCATAGGAAAAGCGAAAAAGATAAAATTCTATGTCATTATGTAAATGATTTCCCTAAAATACTTTGTTTACACTCAAAAGGAGGTCGCTTCACAAATTTGATTACTTGTTAATGTGAATATCATTTTGCGGAGTCAGATTGATGATTCCCTGAAAATTGTCTTTGGGTTTCGTAAACATGTAAAGCATGCGGCAGTTGTAGGCATAGTTTTGTGTCTACTTCCGCTCATGGTTCTGGTTTCTCTTAGCATCCGCCTGATGGGGCTGGTAAAATTTGCATAAGCAGAATATGCGAAAGAACTGATTGATCCTCTGGATAGTGCTTATCAGCTGGTAGTCCGGACACAGATGGCGATGATTTCTGCAGACAGGATATTTTTTCTTATATGGGAAAATCCGGTATTATGGAGAGGATATTCTGGATGAGCCGTCTTCTGCGTTGGATGCAGAGAGCGAAAAGATGATTTGTCTGGCAATCGATGAGCTTATGAGAGATAAGATTGTGTTTATGGTTACACATGGGACGATTTTAACGGTAAGTTTGACCGGGTAGTTTCTTTCTGAAAGATTGGTCAAAAAAGTTTCAATCCAATCCTTTTGGCTAGTTTACATTTCCTATGTTCACAGGGTATAATAAAAAATAAGAATGTATTACCATTCGTTGTTTTAGCATGGAGGATTCATTTAGGGAGGAACAATGAAAAAGATTTTGTTGACAATCCTTACATTTGCCTGTGTGATTGTTGCAGGCATATTTTGGATACGTATTAACCAGCAGGAAACAGATATTACAAAGACACAAACAAAAGTAGGTGTAATCCTGAATGGTACAGTTGATGACCATAGTTGGGGAGAATCTCATTATAATGGGCTGGAGATTAGTGCAAAGGAACTGAATCTGAATGTGATATATAAGGAAAACATTCCGGAGGATGAGAACTGCATGGAAATGATGGAGGAATTAATTGCAGATGGATGTAAAATTATCATTTGCAATTCCTTTGGATATGGAACATGGGAACTGGAATGTGCCCAAAAGCATCCGGAAGTTTATTTCTTTCATGCCACGGGGGTGGAAGAACTGGATAATCTGGCTACTTATTTTGGACGAATCTATCAGATGCGGTATTTGAGCGGAATCGTGGCAGGAATGCAGACCGAGACAAATGAGATTGGGTATGTGGCGGCTCTTCCCATCGCAGAGGTAAACAGGGGAATTAATGCTTTTACTCTGGGTGTCCGTCTGGTAAATCCACAGGCAACTGTTTATGTAAAGTGGAGTGATTCCTGGACAGGAGAAGAAGAGAATGCCAGGGCAACTACGGAACTAATAGAGGAACATCAGATTGATGTGCTTGCCATACACACGGATGCCATGTCACCGTTGGAAATTGCGGATGAAAATGGGATATGGACGATAGGATATAATGTGGATAATAGTGACAGATTCCCGGATACATATCTGACAGCACCGGTCTGGAACTGGGAATGTTTCTATGAGCCGAGAATTTTAGAATGCCTGCAGGGAAAATTCCAGGGCGTTCATTATTGGGAAGGTGTTGAAACCGGGATTGTGGATCTGGCACCTTTTACGAAGAATGTAAAGCCTCAAATCGCAGAAAAAGTGGAAGAAGAAAGGTCACGTCTGATGAGTGGAATGTTTGATGTGTTTTACGGACCGATTATGGATAATGAGGGTAATATGCGGGTAAAAGAAGGCCGCAGCATGACGGATGCTGCCATGCTGAATGATTTTTTCTGGTATGTAGAAGGGGTAGTCACGGATGAAACTAAATAAGAAAAAAAGAGTTGTATTATTAATCGTATTTGTCATATTGCTGGTCGTTATTATTGCAATATTACTTTTCATGGGAAAGACAGATACCAAAAAAGAAAAAATAGGATTTATCATAACGGGGGCTATGGATGAAAAAGGCTGGAACGGGATGCATTATGAAGGGGTATCTGCCGCATGTGAAGAACTGGGTGTCGGACTTTTGGTCAAGGAAAATGTGAAGGAATTTCAAGGGGAATGTGAACCGGCAATCGAAGATCTTGTGAACCAGGGATGTAAGATGATTATCCTGACAAGCTATGGTTATGCAGAAGAGGCGACGAATGCCATACAGAAATATCCGGAGGTATCCTTTTATTGTAGTTCCTTTAACTACCATGCAGAGAACGTAACTTCTTTTTTTTCCAGAATGTATCAGGCACGTTATCTGGCAGGAATTGTAGCGGGAATGAAGACAGAAACCAATCAGATTGGTTATGTGGCGGCTATGCCGACGAGCGAAGTTAATCGTGGTATCAGTGCCTTTACATTAGGCGTCCGGCGGGTGAATCCACAGGCAGTTGTAACAGTGGCATGGAGTAATGCATGGGACAATGAGGAAGCAGAGAGGAAACAGGCAGACAATCTCATTGAGAATACAGGCGTGGATGTGATTACTTATCATCAAAACCAGACATATGTGGCAGAAGAGGCAGAAAAAGCCGGCATCTACTCCATTGGTTATCATCAAAGATTAGAGAACTGTTCGGACAAGTTCTTAACGGCAGTCGTGGGAGACTGGAAATTAACTTATGAAGCCATTATCAGACAGTATCTGCGAGGAAACTCAGCGGATATTAAGATATACTGGGTAGGCATGGAAGAAAATGCGGTGAAGTTGTCTGATTTCTCGACCCTTGTTTCAGAGGACATAAGAGATGAAGTGGATAGAGCGACAAGTCAGATATTAGCAGGGCAGGATGTCTTTTCGGGAGTGATTTATGACACAGAGGGAAAGCTTCGCTGTAAGGAAAATCAAACGATTTGCGATGAGATTTTATTAGAACAATTTGACTGGTATGTAGAGGGTATAGAATTCTATGATAAATAAACGGCTCAATGGAAAAAGCAGGGTAATTATAGTCCTGATAATTGTCATTTTAATCATGAGTAGTGTAGGAGTCCTGATGAATTTCAGGCTGAAAAGCCTGCTGCAGAATTATGTGGAAAAACAGGTCACGGAACAGGCCAAGGCATTGGCAGCTGTTTCTGCAAAGCAATTTGAATTGGAGATAGAGAATCTGGAAAATACTGCAAGAAAGATACCTGCCGATGTGGAACAGGATGCTGCAATTTTAGAGATTGTCATTGAAGAGAATGAGAATGAAACAATGGGGCTTCTTTGCCTTGATGGAACAGCCCTGGCGGGAGAAACCTTAATCTTTTCTGATTTTCCGGGAATACAGAATGCATTTCGTGGAAATTCATCCGTATGTTATAAAGAGGGACAGGGAATTCTTTTTACAACTCCTGTTTATGATGAAGAAAATGTGAGATATACTTTATATAAGCTGTATGATGAGAGTGTTTTGCTTCATAAATTTGGAATTACCTGTTATGAGGGTCAGGGCGAAGCGGCAATTGTTGATAAGGAGGGACAGGTCATTGTTCCTTTTTCCGGTTCGAAGTCTCTCACGTCAGAGTTCCTGGATTTGGATGTCATAAAAAATGGATTAGAAGAATTATCAGAGAAAATGAATGTTGATACGGCGGCAACGGTTGACTACAAGGATGGAAAAGGCGGACATTTTCTGTTTATCTCGGAAGTAAAGCAGCTGGGAATATATCTGGTTGGTACCGTGCCCCAGGGGGTGCTGAAGGATGGAATTGCAACGGTTACAATGTTGATACTGTGGGTATTTGGATTATTGATACTGATGTTTGCAGTTGGCATGGTATATTTGCTTAGCGCGGAAGAAAAAGTAAGGGAAAGTGATGAGCTTAGAGAGGCCAAAAATGCAGCCGAGCAGGCAAATCGTGCCAAGAGTGATTTTCTTGCGAATATGTCTCATGAAATTCGTACACCGATTAATGCCATTATGGGTATGAATGAGATGATTCTGCGGGAGAGTAAGGACGAAGGAATAAGAAAGTATGCTGTAAATATCCAGAGCGCCAGCAAGACGTTGTTATCGCTGATTAATGACATTCTGGACTTTTCCAAAATAGAAGCAGGCAAGATGGAGATTGTTTCGGCGCCTTATGACGTGGCAGCTTTCCTGAATGATGTGGTCAACATGACAGGGATTAAGGCAAGACAAAAACAGCTTGATTTCCAGGTGGAAATCGATAAGGAACTGCCTTCTGTACTTTGCGGTGATGGAGTCCGTAACCGCCAGATTATTGTAAATATTTTGAATAATGCCGTGAAGTATACCAAATGCGGAGCAGTAAAGTTTCTTGTAGAGGGAATTCGGGAAGAAAATGTATTCACGCTTAAGATGCAGGTGGCTGACACCGGAATTGGTATCAGGGAGGAAGATTTAAATAAGCTGTTTGAGGATTTCCAGCGGCTGGATCTGCAACAAAACCGTAACATTGAAGGTTCGGGACTTGGACTGGCCATCACTCACCGGTTAGTGGAACAAATGAATGGGCGGATGGAGGTTTCCAGTGAATACGGAAAGGGTTCTGTGTTTACGGTTTATCTTACGCAGGAGATAAAGGATGACAAACCGCTGGGGGATTTCAAGCAGCGATTGGAAGATGAGGCAAAAAAAGAGGGACAGTACAGAGAAAGTTTTATTGCACCGGATGCAAAAGTGCTTGTGGTGGATGATAATGAGATGAATCTGGCAGTCGTTCAGGCCCTTTTGAAAAACACCAAAATTCAGATTACAACATGCATGAGCGGCATGGAATGTCTTGAGATTGTAACAAAGGAATCGTTTGATGTCATTCTGCTTGACCACATGATGCCGGAAATGGATGGCATTGAGACCCTTGCCAGATTAAGACAATCGGAAAACAAATGCAAATCAACACCGGTTCTTGCATTGACTGCGAATGCCATTGAAGGTGCAAAAGCAGAATACATAAAGGCAGGTTTTTCAGATTATTTATCGAAACCAATCGATGGAGCAGATCTGGAAAATATGTTATTGCAATATATTCCTGTGGATAAGGTTCGCATCCTGAAGGAAGAAGATCGTCCGAATGATGACAGCATCCCGTTGGAAACCTGTGACACAGAGTCTCTTATTAATACCGAACTGGGGCTGCAGTATTGTGCCGGCAGCAATGATTTTTACAAGGAAATGCTTGAATTATTCTGTAACAGTTATGATGAGCGTGTTACGAATGTAACGGAAGCACTTCAGGCTGAAGACTGGAATACATATACGGTTTTTGTTCATGGGTTAAAATCTACGTCACTAAATATCGGAGGGGAGAAACTGTCAAAGGCGGCTAAGGAACTGGAAGAAGCAGGAAAGAGGATTCAGAAATCGGATAACGATGAGGATAAGGAATTTATCAGGAAACATCAGAAGGATGTCATGAATTTGTATCAGGCAACAGTTCTGGAAGCACAAAAAATTTGTGGTAACTCGCTGATATTATGACGGAAGGAGTGGAGCATCCTCGGATGAAATCCTGCAGTATCTGACGCTAAAAGTTTATCCGATCATACGGGAAAAATACCACGTGCCGGTGGTGCTTGTGACAGCAGATAAAGGCATCGAAACAATACAGAAAATCAGTGAACTAGGTATTGATGACTATTTGACAAAACCATTACATGCATTTGTGGTGAAAGAAACAGTACATGGCATTATTAATAGCTGGGACTCCATATAAGGGGAAGAGGTGTTGGGATATTTAGGAACTAAGAAACATGATTAAATCTTTTTGCAGGTAAAATAACTAATATAAATGCTCCGATTGCCCAAATGCCATTATATAGAACAATCATTAGTAAGCCGGTGAACTTTGTTAATATGGCGCTTATAATCAATGATAAAATCAATGCACCAATGAAGGAATATTTATAAATGGCATACTCCGTTAAAGTAACATTATTTTTTTTATTAAGTCCGATAAATCTAAAAGGAAGAAAGAATAACGCACTAACTATCAGTATTATAATTGCATACAATCCCTGCGTAATAAAAAGTAAAACTCCATTAACTCCATATCCTAAAAGCATAACTAATGGTGAGAAATCTGTATCATCCACAACTATATCATGTGCACCTGAAACATCTATTATGGGTGAACATGAACGATATACCTCAAAACTATATCCTATTGAAAAGTACAGTAATATTAATACAATTATTGAATAGAATACTATTCGAATTATTCCCTCACGATTCATAAATCTGTCCTCCATATTAATTTGCTCGTCCAACAACCTTCCCTGCTGCGAGATTGTCTTCTGGCTACTTACTCTCCCTGATTTTTTCGAATTTGGCTCGGTGAAGAACCGAGCAGTTTCTTTGTCACGTTACAGAAATAATTACCGTTATCGAATCCGGAAAGCTGTGCAATTTCACTTATGGATAAGTCCGTGGTAAGAAGGAGCCTGCGTCCGTGTTCCACACGGATGTAGTTTAGGTATTCTGTGTAGGATACTCCTGTTGCCTGTTTAAATATCCTTGAAAAATGAGAGGTAGATAATCCTACATGTTTTGCCGTTTCACTTAAAGAAGGGTCCTTTAAAAAGTTATGTTCAATGTAATCCATGGCGGACAGGATGGACTGGTCTGTTTCGGATAATTCCATATCCTTGGGATTTACCGGTAAGTGATGACGAATAACCGTCATGATTAAATGATATAACATGCCGGAAAGCAGTAATTCGGATTCATTTGTGTAATGTTCATATTCATAAAGCATATCACAGTAAATGTGATAGAGATTATCCTGAATTTCAGGAGTAAAATGATAAACAGGGTAGCTGTATAATTCATCAAAGGTATCCCTGCCGATTATCTTTATCAAAGGTTCTAAGACCTTATCTGTAAATTTCAACACAAAACGCTCGTAAGGAGTGTTATCTACAAAGGAAGTCTTATGATAGACATCTTTCATGGTGATTCCAATGCATCCATCGTGTAAAAAGGCAATCATGTTTGGCATGATAAATTTGCGGTTCCCGCTTACGGTATAGCTCATGCCATAGTAATCTCTGTATACTTCAAGCTGTGACATCTCGTAGTCGGAAGGCTTGCATTTGCGGTCAATGTAGAAATTATATCCTGGTTTTAATGGAAGCGGCATGATTTCTCTCCTTGTCAATATGAGTGTGATTTTAATTATAGCATAAAATTATAGATTTGATAACGAATCAGCATAAAAGTAAATGAATTTATGAATCCTTGTGTGATATATTTCCAATAAATCGAAAGAACTTACAAGGAGGATGCCAATGAAAAATAATATTATCGGAAAGATTCATAGAAAAAACATGTATTTGCTGGTGGTAGAGACCATAATGTCTGTATGTATGAATTTTTCGGTCATTTTGGGGACAGGAATGATTGCCGGGCTGATTGATGAGCTGCTCCAGATGGGGCAGACTCAGTTTAAAAGTATACTGATTCCCATTATTTTATGTATGCTGGCAGGAACGACAGCAGCGTACTATAAAAGATATTTTTCCGGATTGTATAGTATTAAGACAACAAACGCTCTGTATGATTTTGCAGTAGAAAAGCTATCGAAAATTAAGTATTCCTTCTTTGAAAGAGAAGGTTTTGGAAAAATAATTACCAGACTAATCTCAGATGTTGGAGAATTGGAACAGTATTACGAATCAACCTTACCGGACTTAATTAACAATACAATTTCCATTGGAATGGTTCTAATCTATGTAGGGGCAAAAAACAAAATGCTGATGCTCACAGCTTTGTGTCTCTATCCGGTAGCTTTATTTATTACTTATTTCCTTGGAAAAAGACTGAAAATGCTGGCAGATAAGAGGCGTGGAAAGATTGATGTCATGGTGGAAAGGGTCACGGATAGTATTGCAGGAATAGAGATTATCCGAAGCTATAACCTGTATGATAAATTTGTCAGTCATATTCATGATGCGATTGAAGACATTCTGGATAATGAGTATGTGAGAGCGTGGATTACACATTTTTCCCAGACAATAAACCGTCTGCTTTTTTGGATTCCTAATTTAATTTGTCCCAGCCTTGCCATGTTCATGGTTCTGCGCGGGAAAATGACAATCGGTGCAATGACGGCTTATATTGTGCTGATGAATAAAATCATGGGTGGAATTAAAATGATGCCGTTTCTGCTAAATGAGTATCGGGAACGTCAGATATCCATGGAGAGGGTAGAAAGGATTTTTGAAGAGGAAGAAGAGAAGCTTTCGGAAGAGTTAACGGATTACAATGATAACAGCAACATGAAGTCTGAAATATGTTTTCATGAGGTTTCCTTTTCCTATGACACGGATACAAAACAGGTGTTAGATAAAATGTCTTTCCAGATACAAAAAGGCAGAGTGACAGCATTTGTTGGGGAATCCGGGCAGGGAAAATCTACTATTTTTAAACTCCTATGCGGATTTTATAAAACCAGGGACGGTGAAATTTTAATAAAAGGACAGGAAATTACCAGGATGGGGCTTTCGGTTGCAAGAAAGCAGATTTCCATTGTGGAACAGGAGCCATTTCTGTTTGAAGGAACCATATACGATAATATTGCTGTCGGTGCAAGGGAGGTTTCACAAGAACAGGTCGTGAATGCTTCAAAACTTGCAGGAATACATGATTTTATTATGGATTTACCGAATCAATATGAAACCGTTATTGGCGAAAACGGTTCCGGATTATCCGGTGGTGAAAAACAAAGAATCGCAATTGCCAGAGCCTTATTAAAGGATACACCGGTTCTGTTAATGGATGAACCGACATCATCGGTTGATGTGGATACAGAAACGATTATTCAGGAAACCGTAAGGAATTTAAGAGGAAAAAAGACCATTGTGATGATTGCACACCGATTATCTACTGTTCGTGACGCAGACTGTATCATGGTTGTAAGGAAGGGAAGGATATGGGAAGAGGGAAATCACGAAGAATTAATGCGGATAAATGGAATCTACAAAAAACTATATGAGCATGAACGACATTTTATGAAAAATAGTGAGCAGAAAGGGGCGTTATAGAGATGGAAAAAAGAAAAACTTCGTGGAATATTTTCTGGCAGTTTCTAAGAATCATGGGAAAACCCCTGCCGCTGTTTCTGTTTGCAATGATTATTCATATGGTAGGTGATAATCTGTTTCAGGTTACTTTATCTGTTTTTGTTAAAAATATGGTAGAAATGGCGCAGCATGGGGAAACGGGTGAATTTATCCCTGTCTTGTCATGGAGTCTTCTGGCGGGCTTTTTGTCTCTTATGATATTCTTTTTCTTTGGAGCAGTTTATGATATTGAGGCTAAACGTGGTAATGCGAAGGTGCAAAAGCTGGTGATTGAAAAAGCATTACGCATGCCAATGAGTTATTATGATGAACATCATGGCGGAGAAATTGTATCAAAACTTTTAAATGACGCAGATGTGGCAAGCCAGATTTTTACTTCCAGGCTTCGCAGGGTTACAACACCGGTCATGTCCGTAATTGTGTATTTTATACCGATGTTTCTGATGAACCGGTGGCTGGCAGTAAGTCTTCTTTTTATCAACATAGTTTCACTGTTTGTAAATTCAAGATATGTAAAGCCCATGAAGCAGATTGGAAAAGACACATCGGAAAAGAAAAAGAGCATGACAAAGGATATTGCCACGGTGATTTCAGGAATTAACAGTATTAAGATGTATCAGGGATGCCAAATACTTCTTAAAAAGTTCAGACAGGACGTGGAAGATTATTCCGATACAAGGAGCAAAGCTGTTCGGATGAGTTCCATGCTTGGTGGAATCAATACATTTTTTGATGTGACATGTGCACTGGGATTTCTGATGCTTTCCATATATTTTGTTGATCATGACATGGCATCTTTAAGTAGTGTTGCGGCAATATATACGCTATACGGATCATTTAGCTATAATTTTCTGGAATTAGGCAAGTATCTGCCGGAACTTATAAATTGCATTGCAAGAGCCCAGATTCTTTTTGAGTATCTTGAATCAGAAGAAGAGGAGGGTCTTTTGGAACAAGATGAAACGCAAGAAAGCCAGAATGAAAAAAGAACAATAAGAGAAACGGCGGTTGAATTAGATGATGTCGTTTTTTCTTATGGGAAAGCAGAATCATCTGAAAAAGAAGCACCGTTATATCATCATGTTAATATGAAGTTCCGATGTGGTGTAAGTACTGCCATTACCGGAAAATCAGGATGTGGAAAGAGTACATTGTTTAAGTTGTTATTAGGGTTTTATCCGTTAAGGGGTGGAGAAATCCGTGTAATGGGAGAAAAACTTACCTCCGATTCTGTCATCAGGATAAGGGAACAATTCGCATATGTGCCTCAGAGGTCTTATTTGTTTCAGCTATCGGTTAAAGAAAACATAAGACTGGGGAGGGAAACGGCAACGGATGATGATGTGATTATCGCAGCAAAAGCGGCAAATGCCCATGAATTTATCATGGCGCTGCCGGATGGTTATGATACGATTCTGGACAATGGAGGAAACATGCTGTCCGGTGGAGAACGGCAAAGGATTGCCATTGCCAGGGCGTTGGTAAGAAAAGCACCGGTTTTACTGATGGATGAAGCTACGTCATCACTGGATAATGAGAATGATATTCAGGTTTTAAAGGCAGTAAAGAGTGTGATGAAAAATGGCACGGCTCTTGTGATTGCCCACAAACCGGCTACAATTGCGGAATGTGAGAACAGAATAGCACTTTAACTTTGAGGGAATTCTAAGATTTTTATGAAAACAATCCGATATAACTATAGATACAAGGATGTATTGAAAAATCATACAAGGATGTGAATATTATGAAAATAGGAGAAGCACAGCAGCTTTACAGAGCGCAGGTACAGACATACCAGATGCAGAAATCTACTCTGTCGCAGAAACTTCATGATGTCAGAAACCAGATGAAATCAAAACCGGAGGAAAAGGAAACGTTTGGTGAGGAAGCTGCGGTTCTGGAATTAACAATTAATGCATTAAATGAAAAACAGACAGAATATCAGGATTATCTAAGCAAATTAGCAGAAGAACATTGTGCATGGTGGAACATGGCAGTAGCCGAGCAGCAGGGGGATGCCCTAGAGGAATATGCCAAGGATTTAGGAAAGATGATGGAAGTCGCACGGCGTATCATGAAGGGTGGAATTGTACCAGCATCTGATGAAAAGAAACTGATGGAATTTAGCATGGAACTGTATCAGGCGGCAAAGAATATCGGGGCAATGGTTCAAAACCAGAAGAAAGAGGAATACGACACTCTCTGGGGTGAGGAAGAAGAAAAGGAATATGAGGACCCTGAGGAAGTTGCTGCAAATGCCAATGCTTCATCCGAAGGCCCCGAGATTATAAATGCCACGGAAATTGTGGAAGCTGTTGGTTTGGCATCAGAATCTGCATCAGCAGAATAAGGACATTTTATTGCAAGGAATGTCGGGAGAGTATTCGCGCATTTTGCTATACTTTGATTACGGCAGGAGGTGATGCAGATGGAATGGACAGAGGCAATTAGTAAGGCGGTTTGGTATATTGAGGAACATATCACGGAGGACATAACGGCAGATGATATTGCAAGGGAAGTATATCTTTCTCCTTTTTATTTTCAAAAAGGCTTTAGTTTGTTGTGTGGATTTACTATTTCTGAGTACATCAGGAACAGACGGCTTTCTTTGGCAGGAAATGAGCTCGCCACGTCAGGGAAAAAAGTGATTGAGGTAGCCCTAAAATACGGATACGATTCCCCAGACAGCTTTACAAAAGCATTTACGAGATTTCACGGCATAACACCGTCCATGGTGCAAAAGAATGAAGGAACGTTAAAGACCTTTGCACCGCTGAAAATCAAATTATCAATGGAAGGCGGATATATCATGGATTACAAAATTGTAAAAAAAGAAGCATTTACGGTACTTGGAGTTACAAAGACTTTTGCATATGAGAATGCAAAGAAAAAAATCCCGGAATTCTGGAAAGAGCATTATGCCAAAGGAAACGGGCAGTATGTGTGCGGAATGTTTGGAATCAACATTGACGAACAGATGGGACAGGATACTTTTGAGTATCTTATTGCAGACATGTACAATCCGGTAAAGGAAATACCGGAAGGATTTGTAACACGGACAATCCCGGAATTTACATGGGCAGTATTTCCATGTAGAGGAGCAATGCCGAATGCACTTCAGAATGTGAATACCAAAATTTTCTCAGAGTGGCTTCCGGCGTTAAAAGATTATGAATTTGCTGCCGGATACTGCATCGAAATGTATGATGATGCAAAGAAATATCCGAATGGTACACTGGATGAAAATTATTATTGCGAAATATGGCTTCCGGTGAAAGAAAAAAGCATAGTGTGATAATGATAAATAGAATCTGCCGGATCCGGTAAAACGGACCCGGCAGATTTTTTATGGTCAAGCAGGTTATCTTACAATCTGAATTACAAATGCTGTGGTCTGCGGAGGTATGCTTGCTGTCATGAAAGTGTCATGCTGTACCCGGACACGAAGACCAGGAACCAGACGTGATAAAGAAATTTCTCTTCCTAACGGATCAAGAATTCTTGTCTGCGGTGAAATATTAAAACGAATTATGGAGTAAGGATTTGCATTACTAATTGTCAGAATGAATTGTCCTCTTGTATTTACTTCAGCAATGCGTCCATAAGTGGTATCAAAAGGCAGGGGTGTATTTTTTACACGGATTTCGAATGCCTGTGCCTGAGGTGGTATGCTCCTTGTCATTGCTTCCGAAAAAACTGCATCAATTATCATTCCGGGTTCTAAGTCGCTGGCGGAAATAGTTCTGCCACGTTCATTACGGATTCGTGTGTCACGGTTCAGGATTAAGGTTACACGCTGATTTGGATTCTGATTCCTGCATGCGGAACAATCATTATATTCAATAGTAACAAAGGTTGTGCCACGGTCTCGGAAAATTTCCCGGATAACTGCATCCGTGACACGAATGCGTCCGCGGTTAGAGAAGTTTAAACCAAAGTCGTCCATTCTTTTCCTCTTTTTTCTTTTATAATATGCTGTCAGCATGTACAACGAGAAAATTATATTAAAAATTGACATTATAATCAAATTGTATATAATTAATATATACAATATTTATTTTCTTATGAATGTAATACAGAAAATAACCTCAATTAAAATACAAGGATGGAGCAGT
>JAQXXN010000045.1 GCA_029226085.1 Thermoflexaceae bacterium | reverse complement strand
CAGAATACAAAAATTTTCTGTTTTGGCATTGATGCGGTACTTTTGTCAGCATTTGCCAAGATGGGAAAGACAGACAGTGCCATTGACCTGGGAACGGGCAATGGCATTATTCCTATGCTCATGGAGGCAAGATATGGCGGTGCGCATTATTACGGACTGGAGATACAGGATATCAATGTGGAGATGGCTAAAAGAAGTGTCTGCATGAACGGACTGGAAGGAAAGGTTGAGATTGTACAGGGGGACATTAAGGAGGCTTCAAAAATTTTTGGAGCAGGCAGGTATGATGTGGTAACATCCAATCCGCCATATATGAATGAAAACCACGGACTGACCAATCCGGACAGCCATAAAGCCATTGCACGCCATGAGATTTTGTGCAGCCTGGATGATGTGGTACGGGAGGCGGCAAGACTTTTAAAGGTCAATGGGCATTTTTACATGATTCACAGGCCACACCGGCTGGTGGAAATCTTTGACAAGCTGACGGAATATAAGCTGGAGCCCAAGAGGGTACGGTTTGTGCATCCATTTGCGGACAAGGAAGCCAACATGGTGCTGATTGATGCAATTAAGGGGGCAAAGTCCATGGTTAAGATAGAAAGTCCGCTGGTCGTATATAAGGAGCCGGGGGTTTATACACAGGAATTGTGGGATATTCATTATAAAGAATAGAGGTATTATATGGAAGAGAAGCTGTGTGGGAA
This sequence comes from Thermoflexaceae bacterium, assembly GCA_029226085.1. GTDB lineage: Bacteria > Bacillota > Clostridia > Lachnospirales > Lachnospiraceae > MGBC120314. The sequence goes on along the minus strand of JAQXXN010000045.1, from coordinate 44,155 downwards.
ATTATATCTGTGTGCTACTCCCATCGGGAATCTGGAGGATATTACATTCCGGGTGTTAAATACGCTGAAATCGGTGGATTTAATTGCGGCGGAGGATACAAGGCATAGTATAAAGCTTTTGAATCATTTTGACATTAAGACACCGATGACCAGTTACCATGAGTTTAATAAGGTTGATAAGGCAAGGTATCTTGTAGAGAAGATTCTTTCGGGAATGAATGTGGCGGTTATTACGGATGCGGGAACACCGGGAATTTCGGATCCGGGTGAGGAACTGGTAAGGCAGTGCCTGGCAGCAGGAATTAAGGTTACGTCCCTTCCGGGTCCGGCAGCATGTATTACGGCACTTACCATGTCGGGAAGGGAAACCAGAAGATTTTCATTCGAGGCATTTCTTCCGGCGGATAAGAAAGAGAGAAAGCGAATTTTGGAAGAACTGGTAAATGAAACCAGAACCATTATTCTTTATGAGGCACCGCATCATCTGTTAAAGACACTGGAAGAGCTTAGGGAGTATCTGGGCGGTGAACGGGAAATTACCGTCTGCAAGGAGCTTACCAAAACATATGAGAATGCATTTCTTACCACGATTGAAGAGGCTGTCCGTTACTATGAAGTCAATGAACCACGGGGAGAGTATGTCCTTGTGGTGGCGGGAAAGAAGATTGCGGAGATTGAAAAAGAGAAGCAGGAAGAGTTTCTTTCCATGTCCGTGAAAGAGCATGTGGAAATGTATGTTAATCAGGGAATGGATAAAAAAGAGGCAATGAAAATGGCGGCAAAGGACAGAGGAGTGTCTAAGCGGGATATTTATCAGGAACTGATTGGGGAATGAGGGATTGGATTATTGTGGAAATTGAGGTGGACTCAGAAATCATTAGAAATAAATAAGAAAGGAAAAAGGACACATGTTTACAATCGGCTGTCATTTATCAACATCCAAGGGTTATGCGCACATGGCAGAGGAAATCTTATCCCTGGGAGGCAACACTTTTCAGTTTTTTACAAGAAATCCAAGGGGAGGAAGTGCCAAGGCCATTGATGAATCCGATATTGCAAAATTCAAGGACTTGTGTAAAAATAACGGCATAGACATTATTCTTGCACATGCGCCATACACATTAAATGCGGCATCTGCGGATGAAAGAACAAGGGAATTTGCAAGGGAGACAATGGCAGATGATTTATTAAGGATGGAGTATACCCCGGGGAATTTTTATAATTTTCATCCGGGAAGCCATGTGGGACAGGGTGTAGAAACCGGTATACAGCATATAGTTACCATGTTAAATGAGGTCATGAAGCCAGAGCAGACCACAACAGTGCTTTTGGAAACCATGGCAGGAAAGGGTTCGGAAATCGGAAGAACCTTTGAAGAATTAAGAAGTATTATTGACGGAGTAGAATTGAAGGAACACCTTGGTGTATGCCTTGATACCTGTCATGTATATGATGCAGGATATGATATCGTTGGGAATCTGGACGGTGTGCTGGAGGAGTTTGACCGGGTCATTGGGTTTAAACGTCTTAAGGCAATTCATTTAAATGATTCCAAGAATCCGTTTGAAAGTCATAAGGACCGGCATGAAAAGATTGGCGAGGGAAGTATCGGAATTGAAGCGATGAAACGAATCATCAATCATCCAAAGCTTAGGGAGCTTCCGTTTTTTCTGGAAACACCCAATGAACTGGATGGTTATGCAAAAGAAATCTTTTTACTGAAAGAATTGTATGAAAACTAAAGGAGGTATACCACATGGAAAGGGAAATTATCTGGAAAGACAGAAAGAGGACAATATTTGGCCTTCCATGGTCATTTACAAAGTACAGTCTGACAAAGGACCGTTTTTTCATTGAAAAGGGCATTTTTAATGTAAGGGAAGATGAGGTTCGTCTGTACCGGGTAACCGATGTATCACTGACACGAACATTTGGACAGAGAATATTTGGTCTTGGAACGATTTCCTGCTGTTCAGCCGATAAGACACTGGGGGATTTTAAGATACTGAACATAAAGAATTCCAAAGAAGTCAAAGAGCTGCTTTCGGAAGCTATCGAGAAGGAAAGAATGGCAAAACGTGTTATCAGCAAAGAAGACTTTGGACATGATCATAGTGATGACGGAGATGATTCTGATATGGATGATTCAGAAGTAAATTAATCAGGAAAATCGAAAAGGATAAGAAAGGAATAATAAAATGGGTATTGCGTTTCCAGAGAGCTTATGGTAAGTTATTAATCGTCAGTTCGAAACCATCCTGACGTAAAATAAAACTAAGGAGTAATTGAATATGCGAAACAAAAAAGTAACTTACATGCTGCAGGCAGCCATGATTGCTGCCATCTACGTGGTTCTGGTAATTATTTTTGATTACTGGAGCTTTGGACCAATCCAGTTCCGTGTTGCAGAAGCACTGACGATACTGCCGTTTTTTACTCTGGCAGCCATTCCGGGATTATTTATCGGATGCTTCCTTGCCAATTTTCTGGGAGGGGCCATTCTGGTGGATATTATCTTTGGAAGTATCGCTACACTGCTTGGCGCCGTGGGAACATACCTGTGTTCCAAAATTAAGGCAAAATGGCTGGCACCGCTTCCGCCGATAATTGCCAATACCCTAATCGTTCCGTTCGTATTAAAGTATGGATACGGAGCTGAAGAAGCTGTTCCTTACATGATGCTTACCGTAGGAATCGGAGAAGTTATTGTCTGCGGTGTTTTAGGAATGATGTTATTATTTGTTCTGGAAAAATATAAAGATAAGATTTTCGGGAACTAACCGATAGTATGATATGGTTTAAGAAAATAAAAAAGACATTCGGTCATGACTATTTTTATGACCGGATGTCTTTTTTACTTTATGCAAAAGCTGTATCAGGAACGAAGGCTGTCTGCGGCAAACGGAGAAAGCTCAAGACGGATAAAATAGCCCTTGTCATGCTGGCAGACAGGACATTTTTCCGGGGCCTTAAAGCCTTCAATGATAAATCCGCAGTTTAAGCAAATCCAGCCTGTTTTAATATCCGATATATATAATTTATTTTCGTCAAGATATTGTGCAAACTTTCCGAAACGGTCACCATGGTATTTTTCAATCTCGGCGATGGAACGGAACGAATGTGCAACCTGAAGAAACCCTTCTTCCAATGCTTTGTCACCGAATTTTCTATATACGTCATCATGTTCTTCATATTCATTGTGCTGTGCCATCTTAAGAAGTGACGATAAATCTTCCGACAAATCCACGGGATAGCCCCCGTCTATAAAAATGGTTTCGCCGGAAAGCTCTTTTAAATGATTGTAGAAGATTTCCGCATGTTCCTTCTCCTGACCTGCCGTATACAGGAAAACCTGGGAAACCGCATAATGATTCTGCTTTTCTGCCAGATCAGCAGCAAATGTATAACGGTTTCGTGCCTGGCTTTCACCGGCAAAGGCTCTCATCAGATTATCTTTTGTTTCACTGTTTTTAAAATCAACCATGATATTCCTCCGGATATTGATAAAATATAATATAATATCAATATCCCCGTATCATGAAAAAATATTCGTAACAGACAATAGAAGACATCAGAAAAGTATTAAACTGCCATTAATGAAGGGCATATAATATGCTTGCGGAAATAACGGTCTGGATAATTGCAAAACGCAGAACGACCTGGGTATCGGACCATCCCTTATTCTTGCGGACATGGTCATGAATTGGTGTTCTGATGTTGGTAAGAATGCGAATCTTCAAAAATCTTAAAAGAGAAACTTTCAGTAGTCCCAGTCCTCCGTCAATAATCAGCATTATGGCAGCCGGAATGTAAAAAAGCGGACTTCCTGTCTTTAATACAGCCAGTGCAATAAACAAACCAATGGCGCGGGAGCCTGCATCCCCCATTAAAAGCTTGCTTGGTGAAGCATTAAACCACAGATATCCGAGAATCGTCACAATCAGAAGCAAAATCATGTGACGCATGAAAGGTTCACTGTCATAATAAGAATATAATCCGAAGATGGTGGCAAGGGTAATGCAGGAAAGCGTTCCGCAAAGGCCGTCAACACCATCCGTACAGTTAGTTACGTTAATACTTGCCCATACCAGTACAACAATTAAAAATCCAAATAAGAGCGGAGGAATGGTCAGCTCGTAAGAGATAAACGGAAGGCTGATGGTATTGGTGTTAAAATTAAGATAAGTAACAGCTGCCATTATGGCAATCACAAGATCAATGATTCCCTTTTTCAGTTCCCCCCATGGAGTCTGTGCGCTGTCATCAAAGAAACCGCTTAACATGGCAGCCAGGGTAAGAATCAGATAGATTGTCAGTTCCCCGTTTAAGGGAATAAAAAGTACCGCAGAAAGAACAAAGGTAAGAGTAAAGATAATACCGGCACCACGCGGTTTTCCTGCGGAAAGCTTTCCGTTTACTGCAAATGCTCGTCCACCGTCTTTTGGAAGTGCTTCTTTGCACAGGGTAATGGCTGCACAGGTAATGACAAAAGCAAAAATAATGCTTGTAAATGTATATTCTTTTATGTAATTCGGATAAAAGATGTTATAAAGCATGATAGAACCTCCAAGTAAATTATATGTTTATTTATAAATAAAATTCATTTAATTTTATAATAATTTCCGGATTAGCGGTATTTTCTTCAGAATAAATGTCACAGCTGAACCAATCAGGAAAATGCAAAGCAGATAAAAAAGCGCTGCGAGGGTATTTGGCATAATATTTCTTAAAAGCTGCTGGATAAATCCGAAATAGTCTTTAACATAGCCTTCTATCAGATAAACTCCGAAAGAACAGCTTCCCAGTGTGCAAATGATTTTTTCTACGGCTGGACAAACAGAGACCCGTTCAAAAAAGTATTTGGCTGCAAAAAATACAGCAACAGCTGAGAAAACAACAAATGGCAGCAATCCGCTTTCGGACCAGTCTCCAAATGCATAATGGTCGTATTCCGTGACACAGACATTGATGCAAAGCCCGATAAAGGCTGTCACACAGGCAATAATAACTGTTTTAAGTGTTTCCTTTTCTTTCGGAATCCTGTGAGCGAGAAAATATCCAAAAAGAGGATAGACAAGCATATCTGCAACAAATGGCAGGGATATTACAATCTGTCCCAAAAAAGTTCTGGCAAGAATTCCCAGAACGCCGCCGTTTATCACATATAAAATAAAAAGATAAATATAATCCTTATTGCTTAATGCCTTTGCAAGCTTCCGGAAGAGCGGAAGAGACATAAGAAAACCAAGATAAGAATATAAAAACCAGTATGGAACATATATCTGTCCTGTGGTAATCTTACGGATTAAATCTTTCCAGTAAAAAGTAATCTGACCGTCTTGTACAAGATATACATAGCGGATAAAACTAAATAATAAAATTATGATGACATAACGCAATACTCTTTTTAAATAGATATCCTTTAAAGACTCTTCCTTATTAAGAAGAAGGGCACCGGATATCATAAAAAACAAAAGTACTCCAATCTTGCAGAAAGAGGAAATCAGAATAGAGACAATCTGGATGATTAAATTATCCGTTGTGGTATAAAGAAAATATCCATTTGCCCCACTGTGGTTGAATATCACACATAAAATAGCAATAATCCTTAGTGCATCCAAATAAACAAGTCGTTTTTTTTCTTCCATAATGTACTCCCGCAATTGTAAATAAATATAGTTTCATTGTAATTTTAACGGGTACAAAAGTCAAATATATTTTGGATTGTAAATTAGTCTGAAATTAGTGACAAAATGGGGGCATTTATGTTAAAATTATTACATAATTCATAATATGTCCTTGAGATTTATGGACATGTGGAAACGGGGTTTTATATGGCAGAAAATCGTGTATTTATAACAGAGCTGGATGCGTATTTATTCGGACAGGGTACGCATTATGAAATCTATAATAAAATGGGTGCACATCTTACCACCGTGGACGGAAGAGAAGGTGTTTATTTTTCTGTGTGGGCACCAAGGGCAAGAGAGGTCTATGTCATAGGCGAATTTAATAACTGGAATGAATCGCAGTACCGGATGAATAAGATTTCAGACGGTGGAATATATGATATTTTTATTCCGGATGTAAAAGAAGGACAGCTTTATAAGTATTTAATTATTTCCCAGGATGGGAGGAAACTGTACAAGGCAGATCCATATGCCAATGCATCGGAGTTAAGACCGGGAAATGCATCAAAGACAGTGTGTCTTGACGGATATGAATGGGGTGACAGACAGTGGATTCAGAAAGAAACGGCAGCAGACCATTTAAAAGAGCCGATGTGTATCTATGAATGCCAGCTTGGTTCCTGGAAGAAAAAGAATGATGGTACAGAAGACGGATTCTATAATTACCGGGAAATTGCACCGGAACTGGCAAAGTATGTAAAAGACATGGGATATACCCATGTAGAGCTGATGGGTATTTCTGAGTATCCGTTTGACGCTTCCTGGGGATATCAGGTAACCGGATACTATGCACCGACAGCGAGGTATGGTTCGCCGAAGGATTTTATGTATTTTGTGGACTATATGCATAAGCAGGGAATTGGTGTCATCCTGGACTGGGTGCCGGCACATTTTCCACGTGATGCACACGGTCTTGCTAATTTTGACGGAAGCTGTGTCTATGAATATGCAGACCCAAGAAAAGGGGAGCATCCGGACTGGGGTACGAAGGTGTTTGATTACGGTAAGACTGAGGTATCGAATTTCCTCATTGCCAATGCGTTGTTCTGGGTGGATAAATATCACATAGACGGTCTGCGTGTTGATGCAGTGGCATCCATGCTGTATCTGGATTACGGAAGGCAGAACGGGCAGTGGGTAGCCAATAAGTATGGCGGTAACGGTAATCTGGAGGCAATGGATTTCTTACGCCATCTGAACAAGGTTATGAATGAACGTTTTCCAAGGGCAGTGACCATTGCAGAGGAATCTACGGCATGGCCGGCAGTCAGCGGTGTCGTGGGAGAAAATGACAGCCTTGGTTTTACATTTAAGTGGAACATGGGCTGGATGCATGATTTCCTGGAATACATGAAGTGTGATCCGCTGTTTCGTAAATGGAACCACAACAAAATGACATTCAGCCTGATGTATGCATACAGTGAACGGTTTATTCTGGTACTTTCCCATGATGAGGTAGTTCATCTGAAATGCTCCATGCTGAATAAGATGCCGGGCGAGTATCCGGACAAATTCAAGAACTTAAAGCTGGCATATACATATATGATTGGTCATCCGGGAAAGAAATTATTGTTCATGGGACAGGAATTTGGACAGCCAAGTGAATGGAGTGAGGCAAAGGCACTGGACTGGCATGTGGCAGCAGAGCCGGAGCATGCAGGACTTCAGAAGTTTGTTCGTAAGCTGTTTTCCTTATACAGGCAGTATCCGGCATTATATACAACGGATTACAAGCCGGAAGGATTCATGTGGAGTAATGCCAATGACTCCGAAAACAGTGTGTTTTCCTTTATGAGATTCTCGGAAGATGGCAGAAGGTCGTTGTTGTTTGTTCTGAATTTTACACCGGTTATAAGAAATACTTATAAGATTGGAGTACCGGATGCAGGCCGGTATAAGCTGGTTCTGGACGAAAAAGGAGGCGCCGGGGAGGAACTTACAAGCAAAAAGGCAGAGTGCAGCGGATTTGAAGATTCCATTCTGGTAAATCTGGATTCCTATGGAATTAAGGTATATGAATTTACCCACAGGCATACTAAAAAGAAAAATAGAAAGAAAAAACATAATGTAAATAAATAAATGTGCCGAAAATACTTGTATAGGTTGAAAGATTACCCATACAAGTATTTTTTTGTAAGGAGGGAGTCTGGGGTGAATATAGCTTCCGTTAATAATATATATAATCAGAGTCAGGTAAACGGTCAGGCAAAGCTTCCTACCGGGGCAGCTGCTAAGGAAACCGTAAATGCATTTGAAAAGGTAATAAATAAAATCAGCCAGCCGATGAATTCCACGGATGTGAAAAAAACCATGAACGGAATCTCGGAAGGAATCAGTTCCATTGAAGAACAGTTAAAGTCAGATGCCCAGGCGGCAAAAGCAAATCTGAAGGCGTTATTTAATAAATTATCCGGAGCAGAGGCAGCAAAACTCGATGAGGATGGATTCGACATCAATGATATTGATGATGAAGAACTTGTGACAGTCGTTGACCGGATTAAAATCATGCTTGCTGCATATAACGAGAATTATCAGGCATTTGCAGGAGCATTTGACATGCCGGATAGTGAGGAGCTGGAGGAATCACAGGGAGGAAATCTGGCAGCAAAGGTTGCAGTAAGGCTTGGTGAGGGATATATGCCGGCAACAAAGGATAATGTCACGGATGTCATAAGCACCATGGAAATGGCAGACGACATTGCGGGAAGAATGCCGCTTTCGGATGAGGCAAAGGCATTTCTTATCGGGAATGAAATGAAGCCGAGTATTGGAAATATATACATGGCAAATCACAGCACCATAAATAATGGTTATCAGGCAGGACTTACGAATGACCAGTGGGAGCAGATAAAACCGCAGGCAGGAAAAATCATTGAAGAGGCTGGAATAAAGGATACGAGGAAGGCATACGAGGATGCACGGTGGCTGATTACCAATGAGCTTCCCGTAACCGGGGAAAATCTTATTTACAAAGACTGGCTGGATCATCTGGAATATGGATATGATGAGAAAGAAGTCATGGATATGGCGGTAGATTCCATGACGGGAGGACAGCGTGCAGCACAGACATCCCTTACAGAGCAGGATAAGGAATGGAAAAAAGCGGCACGGGCAATATGGATTGTCAATAATGCTTCCTATGAAAATGTTTCCGGTATTGTATCGGAAAATAGAAAGTTAACCATCAATGAACTGGCGGATGAACTGGAAAAAGGAAGACATAAAGAAATACCGAGGGAGAAGGTCGAAGAAGACCGGGCAAGTATCCAGACATCATACCGGGTACTCTGCGAGGCGCGCGTATTAATGACGGCATCTTCTACGGTTTCCATAATCAATAAGGGAATTGATATTTACTCGGAGGATTTATCAAAGCTGGTTGACTTACTGCATGAAGAAGAAACAAAATATATAACTGCACAGCTTACAAGAAAAGATGCCGACAATGTTTCGGAAGCGGATCTTATACAGGTTTCCAATGTAAATGAAGCACTGCTTGGGTTAAAATTTATGCCGTGTGCGGCAATCGGAAAAATCACAGCCGGGGAAAGCCAAAGAACCATTACCGGTGTATATTCCGTATCTTTCTCCATGCAGAGACAGTACGAGCAGGCGGGGCAGTCATATGAGACAATGTCCACAAAAGTGCGAAGCGACATGGGAGATTCCGTGAAAGCGGCGATGTCAAACAGTGGAAGCAGTATATTAAATAATCTTGGCATAGAGGTAAATGAAATCAATCTTCGTGCAGTACGCATTCTTGCGTATAACGGAATGGAAATGACACAGGAAAACATAAACCGGGTAAGAGAAACGGACAGTATGTTAAATAATCTGATGGATAACATGACACCACAGGTTACTTATCAGATGATTCAGGATGGAATCAATCCGATGGATACGGACATTGAAACATTAAACCAGTATATTAATGAACATTATAATATACAGGATGAAACTGTAAAATACAGCGAATTCTTATATAAGCTTGAAAAGACGGAAGGCATTTCAGAAGAGGAAAGAAAGCAGTTTATCGGTATTTACAAGATGTTTCATCTGTTAAAGAAAGATGGCGGCAAAGCAGTTGGCGCACTGATAAACCAGGATGCCAGAATCAGCATGGGAAACCTCATGATGGCAGTGGACAGCAGAAAAAAATATGGTATGGACGTAACGCTTGATACAGATGCCGGAATGGCAGAGGAAGCGGTGAATGTGCCATTCTATCAGAATTTATTTTCGACATTGTCAAAGAGCATCACACCGGCAGCACTTAAAAAGGCATCGGAGGAAAAAGGAACAATCAATGAAATAAGTCCTGAAAAAATGGCGGAACTTTTTGAAGAATATAGGGAACTTGATAAAGAGACCAGGGAAGAATACTATTCGGATATGGTGGAAGAAGCTGGTACTTATCAGAACGTGGAAGAAAATGTCATGAGACTGCTGACAGATAACGGTATTCCGGTCACATTTTATAATATCATGTCAGCAGGTGAGCTGATGGGCGGCGGTAAGCTTTTTAAAGAGCTGCGTGGCTTAAAGGATGAGAAGCTGGATGATGCAGTATCCGGGATTCTGGATTCCATGGAAGATAAAGATACCATGGAGGAAGCTTGTGAAAAACTGCAAGAGAGTATCCGGAATGTGGGTACACAGGTAATGGAAAGCAGCAATACGGACGATTATCTGGATATAAAGACTTTAAGAAATCTGGGAAGAACCGTTAATCTGATGAGTAATTTAAGCAGAAAACAGCAGTATTTTATTCCGTTTGAAACGGAGGATGGAATGGGAAGTATTCATCTGAAAGTTATCCGGACAGAAGAAAATGCCGGAAAAATGGAGATGAAATTTGCTTCCGGCGAACTGGGCAGTGTATATGCGGAATTTTATGTCGGAAATGAGGAAGCAAACGGTTATATTGTATCGGATAAGAAAGAAGCAGTGGAAAAAATAAGCCAGACTGTGGATAATATCCGTTCCGGATTGGAGAAACTGGGGATAACAGATGCCAAAATTGGTGTGGGACATAGTGACAGCATACCCGCTGTTAATCTTTTGGATGAAGGAAAAGGCGCACCTTCGGCGTTGATATACAAAGCGGCAAAGGAGATTCTTACAAATCTTTGTGCTAAAACAGACTAATTAAAAAAAGAAATACGGCCGATATTTATAACAGAAAGATGCTTTTAGGAAGAGACAGGGATGTCAGACTTTTTTACGCAAGGGAGTGCCATGAAAGGAATGGGTACATAGCATGAGAATTAACACCAATATGTCAGCAATTATAGCAAACGCACAGCTGTCAAAGACAGAAGATAAATTATCACTTTCTCTGGAGAGATTATCCTCAGGATATAAAATTAATCATTCGAAGGATAACCCGGCAGGACTTGCAATATCACAGAAAATGAAATCACAGATCCGGGGCCTTGACCAGGCAGATAATAATGCACAGGATGGTATTTCTGTATTACAGACCGCAGAAGGCGCCATGACGGAAATCCAGGCCATGCTTACAAGAATGAAGGAGTTGTCCGTTCAGGCAGCAAATGATGTAAATTCCGTGGATGAGCGTGCAGCAATTCAGGAAGAAATAGATTCCCTGAATGCAGAAATAGACCGTATTGCCAATGACACGGATTTTAATACCAAGTCCCTGTTAAATGGGGATTTGCAAAGAAGGGTATATTCCAATGTTTCGGATGTAAAGCAGATGGAAGTTACGGATGGATTTTCGGATGGAATTTATGGAATCACAATTACATCCGATGCACAAAAGGCCGTTGTAAAAGGAAATTCTATCGGAATGTCAGATACGGAAACAATTACCAAAGAGTTGGAAGGAACCATTACCATTAATGGACTGAATATATCCATTGATGTAGGAGATACTTTGGGAACCATCGCAACAAAGCTTGCGGAAGGCACAAATATGGCAGGCGGTACAATAATTAATGTAAGCCCTTCTGCAACGACGGATAAAGCCAAATATGGAGATACGGAAGGATATGAATCTGTAGCTGTAAGGAGCGGAACGGCATTCGTATTCATTTCAGCAGAATCCGGTTCGAATGAAACGATGAAAGTGGAATGCGACAATGTAGCTTTGGCAGCAAAGCTGGGACTTCCGCAATCAGAGGTTCAGACAGGAAAAAATGTTCAGGCGGATTTTACAACACAGTCTGGAGAAAGAGTGGGTTTTGCCAATTCTGCAACAATGTCAACCTATGGTAATACCATTACGGTACGTGATAATAATGACAAGACATTTGTGGTAAAGGTACCGGAAAATGTTGTGGCAAAGAATGGCGGAACTGTCCAGATGGAACAGGAAGTAACGGACATGGGAACAATGAAGGTACATGTGGGTGCCAATGAAAACCAGATTATTGACATTAATCTGGAGGAAATATCCGTGGAAACATTAGGCCTTAATAACATGAACGTATATACTTATGAAAATGCAAGTAGGGCAATTGATTCCGTGGATGCAGCCATTACGAAATTATCCACGGCACGTTCTAAAATCGGTGCGTACCAGAACCGTCTGGAGCATACAACCTCTAATCTGGGCGTTTCGGAAGAAAATCTTACGGCAGCACTTTCACGAATCATGGATGTGGATATGGCAGAAGAAATGACAGAATATACCCAGGCAAATGTTCTTGCACAGGCAGGAACCTCCATGCTGTCACAGGCAAATGCAAGACCGGAAACGGCATTACAGTTATTACAGAGTTAATATGACGGGAGGAAGAGAAAATGACCAGAGAAGAAAAAAATGGTTTTTCTTACCGAATCATGCAGGCAACGCCAACAGAATTAATTGTAATCTTATATGAGATGGCAGAAAGCTATCTGAACAGCGCCATTGTAAGCTGCGATGCAGGAAAAGAGGAAGATTTTCGAACAAACCTTAAGCATGCAGGCAGGGTAATTAATGAACTGATGCATTCACTGGATTTACGGTATGAAATCTCACTTAATTTCATGCAGATATATGTATACATGAACCGGGCAATGATACGGGCATCGGTTTCAAAAGATACAACGGAGCTGTTACGCTGCGTAGGAATGCTGGAAAAGTTAAAAAATTCATTTGAACAGATTAAGCATGAGGATAAAAGAGGTCCTGTAATGGAAAATACACAGCAGGTGTATGCAGGACTTACCTATTCTAAGGGAACGCTGAATGAGAGCTTTGGATTGGAGAGTAACCGGGGATTTAGGGTGTGATAGCCGGGAGAAATCCATACAAGAAAACCGGAAGCAAAATCGTTTTATGAAAGCCATGACATGGTCATGAAACGGTTTTGCTTCCGATTTTTTGTAAATTATCGGGCGTATTCTTTTATTAAATCCATGATAACAGGAATGGCATTACTCTGACGACTGGAACTCATGCGGTCAATGTAGGACTGGCGGTTATCATAGAGCTCTGTAATTGCAGCGTATAGAGTTTCCTCAGTCATGTTTTCTTCTTCCAGGACAATACTGTATCCCTGTGCCTTAAAGGAATTGGCGTTGAGAATCTGGTCACCGCGGCTGGCTTTGGCAGAAAGCGGAATCAGCAGATTCGGTTTTCTTAAGGCAAGGAGCTCACAGATTGCATTGGCTCCGGCACGGGAAATGACAATGTCGGCAGCGGCAAAAACATCCCGCAGCTCTTTATTGACATATTCAAACTGGATATATCCCGGAGTATTATTATAGTTTTCATCAAGCTTTCCTTTACCGCAGAGGTGGACCACCTGAAACTTTTCAAGAAGTTTTGGGAGAATGGCACGTACGGCATCATTTACATGGACGGCTCCGGTACTGCCGCCAACAACCATGATTACAGGTTTATCAGAGGTAAAACCACAAAAATCCAGACCGGCAAGGCGGTTTCCCATAAGTAATTCCTGACGGATTGGTGTACCTGTAAGAACTGCCTTATCCTTTGGGAGAAGATTTACTGTCTCCGGGAAATTGCAGCAGATTTTTGTGGCGGCCGGTTTGGCGATTTTATTGGCAAGTCCCGGGGTCATGTCGGATTCATGGCTGATTACCGGTATTTTTTTTGCCTTGGCGGCAAGAACTACCGGAACGGACACAAATCCACCTTTGGAAAAGACAATGTCCGGTTTTAATTCCTGCATTAATTTCAGGGCTTCACCATAACCTTTTATGACCTTAAAGGGATCGGTCAGATTTTTTAGGTCCAGATACCGGCGGAATTTACCGGTTGCGATTCCGTAATAAGGAATGTTAAATTCTTCAATCAGTTTTTTTTCGATTCCGTCATAGGAACCAATGTATGAAACTTCGAATCCTGCTTCCGAAAGTGCCGGAAGCAGAGCGATGTTCGGTGTGACATGACCGGCAGTTCCGCCGCCGGTTAAGATGATTTTTTTCATGGTTAATGCTCCTTCTTGGAGGTATGTATTTTTAGTGAGATTCCTTATACTGCTTTAAAGCCCTGGCGAGCTGATCCGGGCAGGAAGTCGGACGGAAACCGCACTTAATGCCTTCCAGCTTCTGGATGGCGTCATCTACCTTCATTCCTGCAACAAGTCTTGCAACGCCCTGCGTATTGCCGGAACATCCTCCGATAAATTCCACGGATTTAATGGTATCGCCGTCTATTTCAAAATTAATCTGCTGTGAACAGACACCGCTTGTTCTGTAATTCATGATAAAACCTCCCTGGTCTATTATATTCAATATTTGTAATAGTATAGCATAAAGTTACCCAATTTCAAAGGCGCGGTAATAATTTTCCTTGAGCCTTTCTGTAAATTATGATAAAGTTGTATCAGATTTTGAAAATCAGATTCGGATCAGTAAAATCAGATGAAGGAGAACAGAAAATGATTGGAATAATTGGCGCAATGGATGAAGAAGTGAGCCAGATTGTTGAAGAAATGCAGATTACGGAAACTTACGAGAAGGCATCCATGGTATTTAAGAAAGGTATCTTAAACGGCAAGGATGTGGTTATTGTACGAAGCGGCATCGGTAAGGTAAATGCGGCTGTATGCACACAGATTCTTGTGGACAGATTCTCTGTGGATTGTGTGATAAATACCGGTATTGCCGGTTCCCTGCGGGCAGAAATCGACATTGCAGATGTGGTTTTATCCAGTGATGTGCTGCATCATGATGTGGATGCGACAGGATTTGGATATCCTCTTGGACAGATTCCGAGGATGGATGTGCTGTCTTTTAAGGCGGATGACAGGTTAATTGAAATTGGTAAGGAAGCCTGCAAAAAAGCGGCACCGGCCATAGGTGTCCATGTGGGACGGATTGTCAGCGGTGACCAGTTTATTTCAGATAAGGATGTTAAAGACAGAATCATAAAGAATTTTGATGGTTATTGTACGGAAATGGAGGGTGCTGCCATTGCGCAGACAGCATATCTTAATAAGGTTCCGTTTCTGATTCTCAGAGCCATTTCAGACAAAGCAGATGACAGTGCTACAATGGATTATCCTGCATTTGAGGCAATGGCAATTAAAAATTCTGTGGAAATCATAAAAGAACTTGTGGAGCGCATTTAATTTCTCACGCAGGAATATCAGACAACAGACAAAATAAAATCCATGATGCAGATTTGGCATCATGGATTTTTCATATCAGGAATGAATCAGGCGGTATCCAAGACTATTTCTGGTATCAATTTTCCAGAGCTGATTCAGTTCTTTTTTCTTAAAAATGCGGACTGCATTATATAAGAAATCAACTGTCATGAGTGTCATGAAAGTCAGGGAAAGAACCTGAAGCTTATTCGGTTCCATCCTTAAGAAGAAGTCCATCAGCGGGTTAAAAAAGTGCCGCATAAAGGTGGTTATTAAAAAGGAAAATGCCATGCTGGTCGGAATGGATGTGTATCTGGTGATGTGGAAAGGAAGTCTTGTATAATCCCACCAGTAAAAATGGCAGGTCTTTTCCACGATGGTACCAAGAATAATTTCTCCAACACTGACACATACCATGACTGCAAAAAAATAAATCAGTAATTTAGCAAAGGTACTTTTGATTTTAAGCTTTTTTCCAAAAAAAACAAGTTCTGCCGGAGTTCCGAATAATAAATAAATTGCAAGAATGGCAAGACCGTATCCAATCAGAAATGGAAGGCACATGCTGCGGTTGTCAATGTAACCCTTGGTAGCAGCAAGCCATATGTTTTCAACGATAAAACCCAGAAATGAAATGACGGTCACAATCATGCAAAGGGCAAAAAACTCTGCTGTTTTCATATGTATCTTCCTCCTGTAAAGAATCATTAATAAATATGTATCATTACTGTAAATATAGAAATAATTTGCGGAAAAATCAAGGGATTCGGAAAAGGTTTAATGATTTTTTAATAATTTAGAAATTTTACAGGACAGAAACTCTTGATAAATTAATAACGATTTAATATAATTATAATAGATGCCTGTCATTGCAGGAATGACAAATTCTTAAATAGAAGGAGATAAGGTTATGGCACAGGTTCAGTTTAATTATTCAAAGGCAGAAGGCTTTATTAAGCAGCATGAGATTGATTACATGAAGAAGATTGCTGAGGATGCAAAAGCATTATTGTTGTCAAGGGAAGGCGCAGGAAATGATTTCCTTGGCTGGATTGATCTTCCGGTTGATTATGATAAGGAAGAGTTCGCAAGAATCAAGAAGGCAGCAGCTAAGATTCAGTCTGATTCCGAGGTACTTGTGGTAATCGGAATAGGTGGTTCTTATCTTGGAGCAAGAGCAGCGATTGAATTTTTAAGACATAATTTTTACAATTCCGTTTCCAAGGAAATCCGTAAGACACCGGAAATTTATTTTGTGGGAAACAGTATCAGCAGCACATATATTTCCAATCTGATTGATGTAATCGGTGACAGGGATTTTTCTGTTAATATTATTTCAAAGTCCGGTACGACCACGGAGCCGGCCATAGCATTCCGTATCTTTAAGAAGATGCTGGAAACAAAATACGGCAAGGCAGAGGCGGCCAAGAGAATTTATGCAACAACGGACAAGGCAAGAGGAGCTTTAAAGAATCTGGCAACAGAGGAAGGTTATGAGACATTTGTTGTACCGGATGACGTAGGCGGAAGGTTTTCTGTTCTTACGGCAGTAGGACTTCTTCCGATAGCGGTAAGCGGTGCAGACATTGACAAGCTGATGGAAGGTGCAGCAAGCGCTCGTAAGAGAGCACTGGAAAATGATTTCGATAATAACGATTCCTTAAAATATGCGGCAATCCGTAACATTCTTCTTAGAAAAGGAAAGTCCGTGGAAATCCTTTGTAATTATGAACCAAGCCTTCATTATACATCGGAATGGTGGAAGCAGTTGTTCGGTGAAAGTGAAGGTAAGGATGGAAAGGGCTTAATGCCGGCATCGGTTGATTTGACAACGGACCTTCACTCCATGGGACAGTTTATTCAGGACGGCTCAAGAATCATGTTTGAGACCGTGGTAAATGTGGAAAAGAGCAGATGTGAGGTTATTCTCGAGGAGGAACCGGTTGATTTGGATGGACTTAACTATCTGGCAGGAAAGAGTGTTGATTTCATCAACAAGAGTGCAATGAACGGTACTATTCTTGCTCATACGGACGGAAACGTACCGAATCTTATGGTTACCGTACCGGAACAGAATGAATTCTATCTGGGTGAATTATTCTACTTCTTTGAATTTGCCTGCGGCGTAAGCGGATACATTCTGGGTGTGAATACATTTGACCAGCCGGGTGTGGAAAGCTACAAGAAGAATATGTTTGCGCTTCTTGGAAAGCCGGGATTCGAAAAGCAGAGAGAAGAGCTTCTTAAGAGATTATAAAAGAATACAATATCAGTAAATATGCAGGGAAGTACTGCAATAATGCGGCACCGCAAGCAGTTTGTTTACGGTGCCGCATTTCGTATACTGCATGGGAAGCAAAATCAAAAGATGGAGGTAAGGACATGAAAATAGTAATTCTTGATGCCATGACACTGGGAAGTGACATTGATTTAAGTAAGTTTGAACAGCTTGGGGAGGTTGTGCGTTATGAAACAAGTACCCAGGAAGAAGCGGCAAAGCGTCTTGAGGATGCAGACATTGTAATCGTGAATAAGGTACCGATGAATGAATCCACCCTTAAGAATGCCACGAAGTTAAAAATGATTGCCATTACGGCAACAGGCTTTAATAATATTGATTTCGATTATACCCGCTCCAGAAATATTACGGTTGCCAATGTGGGCGGCTATTCCACGGATTCGGTGGTACAGCATACATTTGCCCTGATGTTTTATGTGATGGAGCATTTAAAATATTATGATGACTATGTAAAAAACGGTGACTATGCAAGATGTCCGGTATTTACCCATTTTGACAGAACATTCATGGAGCTTAAGGGAAAGACCTGGGGAATCATCGGACTTGGAGAAATCGGACGGAATGTGGCGGAAGTTGCAAAGGCTTTCGGATGCAGGGTTATTTATTATTCAACCAGTGGAAAGAATAATAACAGTGGATATGAAAGAGTCTCCTTTGATGAAATTCTGGCACAGTCAGATATCTTATCCATTCATGCACCGTTAAATGATGCAACACTCAATCTGATGAATTACGAGGCATTTTGTAAGATGAAGAAACATGCCATTCTGATTAATGTGGGACGTGGACCAATAATTAATGAAGCAGATCTTGCAAGAGCACTTCGTGAGGACAGAATCGGCGGGGCAGGCCTGGATGTCATCTGTAAGGAGCCGATGGCAGCGGACAGTCCGTTAAAGGATATGGCAGATGACCGGTTAATCATTACGCCGCATATTGCATGGGCAACGGTGGAAGCAAGAACTCGTCTGATGGATGAGGTATATAAGAATATCGAAGCGTTTCTTAAGGGTGAAGCAAGAAACGTGTTATAAGACCGGCGGCAGGGAAAAAGAAAGGAAATCCGCATGAGAATCTGGTTTAAGGAATTTAAGGATACCCATTTGATAAAGGATATGGTTGTAGAGGATTATTCTTCGGATAACCGTACCAAAAAGATTTTTGCGGCCATTGATAAAATGTGTTATCAGTTTGATCTGGGGAAGCCTATCTGGCTGGATTCCAATATCAGCGAGTTCAAGCGGCACGCAAAAGTAAAGTTCCGGGCAGATAATTTTATTGAGTCCGTAGAATTTGACTATCTGGAAATGCAGGTTATAGAAGAGGATTAGGAGATTGACATGGAAGGCGATGTAAGACGGGAAAAAATCATTGATATACTGGAAAAAAGAGAAAAACCGGTCTCGGGAACAGAACTTTCGGAAATGCTTAATGTAAGCAGACAGGTCATTGTACAGGACATAGCACTTCTCCGGGCAGTAAATAAAAGTATTCTGTCAACCAATAAGGGCTATATTCTATATCGTGAACCCAAAGCAAAATGCAACAGGAGCTTTCATGTATTTCATGATGATTCACGGATAGAAGATGAGTTGAATACCATAGTGGATAATAACGGCAAAGTTCTTGATGTAGTGGTGGAACATGACATTTACGGGCAGATTACCGTGGACCTGATTATCAGTTCCAGACGCGATGTGAGGGAATTTGTTGAAAAACTCAATGCAAACAGAACCAAACCACTAAAAGAACTTACCGGTGGTGTGCATTACCATACGGTTGAGGCGGATTCCGAAAAAGCTCTTGACGTTATCGAAGAAGAGTTGACGAAAAAGGGATATATAATATCTGATAATGCAAATATCTGCTTGCCATAAAGAAGGATAAGTGATAAAATATCTCCTGACTGACAAGACAGCTGACAAGACAGCTAATGTCGGGAAGGAGATTTTATGGATAAAGTAAAAAAGATACTGAACAGGATATTTATTGACGGTTTAAGCGGAATGGCGCTTGGCCTTTTTTCCACGTTAATCATCGGTACGATTATAGCACAGATTGGTACATTAATCGGAGGAAGTATTGGTGCTTATCTGATTGCAATCAGCAATGTGGCAAAGACAATTACCGGTGCCGGTATCGGTGTGGGTGTGGCATGTAAGTTTAAGGAAGGCCCGCTTGTTACCGTTTCTGCGGCAGTTGCCGGTATGATTGGAGCATTTCCGGCGGTTGCGGAGACCATTAAGCTTGGTGCGCCGGGCGAACCACTTGGTGCATTTGTGGCAGCATACGTTGCCATTGAAATTGGGCATCTTGTGGCAGGAAAGACAAAGGTTGATATTATTGTTACACCGTTTCTTTCAATCTTAAGCGGTGCAGCGGTGGGTTTAATTCTTGGACCATATATTTCTGCATTCATGAAGTGGCTTGGCGCCCTGGTAAATGTAAATGTAGAGCAGATGCCGGTACTGGGAGGAATTATTGTTTCCGTTCTCATGGGAATGATTCTTACACTGCCAATCAGCTCGGCGGCAATCGGGATATCAATGGGACTTACCGGTCTTGCGGCAGGTGCGGCAACCATAGGCTGCTGTTGTCAGATGGTAGGATTCGCTGTGGCAAGCTACCGTGAAAACAAATTCGGGGGACTGGTGGCACAGGGACTTGGAACTTCCATGTTACAGATTCCTAATATTGTGAAAAAACCGATTATCTGGATACCATCCATTGTATCCAGTGCAATTCTCGGACCGGTTGCTTCGGCAGTGCTTAAGATGGTAAGTACTCCGGTAGGCTCCGGAATGGGTTCAGCAGGTCTTGTGGGACAGATTGCGGCATATGGAGCAATGACAGGAAACGGAATGAGCACTTCCATGGCATTAATCCTGATTGTTCTGATGCATTTTATTCTTCCGGCAGCATTGACCCTTGCAGTTTCGGAATTCATGCGGAAAATGGGCTGGATTAAAGACGGCGATATGGCATTACAGATATAATAATATTCTGAATTTACCGGTACATACAAAAAATAATTAAGAAATAGGAAAAGTCATGCTCTGTTTATGGGGTGCATGACTTTTTTTAATTGTACTAACAAAAATATTGTTAAATTTTTGTTTATTTTATACAAATCGATTATAAGTTTTATCTTAAAGGTTGTTGAAATATTAAATTTGTTGTATAATATAATTTGCTAAATTACTATGGGGTGAATATACTCATCAGAAGGGAGCGATAAAGATGGCACAGCATACCAGAACTGAATTTGAAAGCATCAATAAAATAACGTTTAACATCAATATCGATAATTCCCTTAGGAATATTAACCAGGATGACAGAATGGCATACAGGGATATCTTTGAACGAGGATTACGATGTGCAAAAAGGAATGTCAAACTGGCAGCTACCTATGGATTTAGAAGTGAAGCACTGGTTACTTCAATGGTTGATGCATTGAATGTCTTATCAGCACAGGGACAGTTGAACAGCAGGGAAGCAGTATACATGTTTGAAGACGCACTTGCCTGTGTGGATTCTGCACGACAGGAGCTGGTATCGCAGCACAGAAGAAGATGCACGGACTTAAAGGAGCGTTTTGAGGTTGACAGATTCGCAGACTATAATGATGTCCGTTATGTGGAAGCCACGATGGAGCTGGATAAGTACTGTGCCGAGTATTCTTCCAATATACATGACATTCTGGATGCATATGAGAATATTTTTAAAATCATCGGAACGGATAAGATATGGCTTAGCATTATTGAGAAGATAATTGCAGATGTGAAAGAATTTGCATCTTCTGCATACACGGTATTTGTATTACCGGATGGAAGGGAGTTCCGTGTCACAGGTGCGGAAAGACCGGCAGATCTTCTTAATAAGTGGGAGGATGTACAGGCAGAGGTTAAGCGAAGAATTGAGATAGAATTAGAACGGGAACGTCGTGAAGCGGCAGAACGGGCAGAACGGGAACGCCGTGAGGCAGAGCTTCGTGCAGAGCAGGAACGCCGCGAGGCAGAGCTTAGAGCGGAGAGAGAACGCCGTGAGGCAGAAGAAAGAGCAAGAATTGCAGCGGCAGAAGAAGCAGAGAAGATTCGTCGTGAGAATGAGAGACTGGAGCAGGAATATAACGATTTTGTTGTCAACATGAACATAAAGATTGACCGGACCAATGAAGAGCTTCAGGTTGTAAAGGCAGAATATGAAGAATTCCAGAAGACGGTGGGCGGCAAGATTGCAGAACAGGAAGAAGAAGAGAAATTCCTTAATTCCCTTCTGGATTCGAAAAAGGGACTTACGGATCAGCTTGAAAAGCTTAGGGAGGAACGTACGGAGAAGGCGGCACACATGGCAACGCTTGGTGTACTTGCAATGAATGAGAAGAAGGCACTTAAGCTGGAGATGGATCGTCTTGACATGGAGATTACGGAAAAAGACCAGAAGCTTAAGTCCTATTCAATAGAAATTGAAACTGTGGAGCGCCGTGTCAGAAGTAAGGATGCAGGAGGCAAAGCGAAGCTTAAGGCATATGAGGCAAGAATTGCCCAGTATGAAGAAGATATTGTTAATATGAAGAAAGAGATTGAAGATAAGAAGCCTTTTCACATGAAATAGCTTTAATAGAGTGGGAAACCCCGGCATATAATTTAACAAAAATCTTTTAAGAGGATTTATGTTAAATTATATCTGGGGTTTTATGATTTTAGTGGGAATATTATATGGAAGTCTTACCGGGAATATTGCAGCGGTAGGAAACGGAATACTGGATTCGGCAAAGGAAGCGGTATCCTTATGCATTACCATGCTTGGAGTAATGGCACTCTGGACGGGCATCATGGAAATTGCCAGTGATTCCGGATTGATAAAGGCTGCCACGAAGAAAATTATACCGGTAATCAGGGGACTGTTTCCGGGAATACCACAAAATCATAAGGCATGGGAATATATATCCCTGAATATCATAGCCAACATCCTGGGACTTGGCTGGGCGGCAACACCGGCAGGCCTTAAGGCAATGGAAGAGCTGCAGAAAGTCCATGTTGATAACTGTAAACTGCGCCACGCAGGAAGCTGGCAGGAGAAAAGCAGGTCGGCAAGCAATGCGATGTGTGCGTTTCTGGTAATTAACATTTCGTCCTTACAGCTGATTCCGGTTAATATCATAGCGTATAGAAGCCAGTATGGAAGTGTGAATCCGGCTGTAATTGTGGCACCTTCCATTCTTGCAACAGGAGTCAGCACCCTTGCCGCGGTTATATATTGCATGATAAAAAATAAAACAAAGGAAGAATGAATTCGGATAAGATTTATTGACTTGAATAGATACAATATTTATAATAGAAACAGTTGCAGAATGGGGAGTAAACATTTACGCAATTCGAGGTATAATGGGAGGAATAAGGGATTTGTCTAGAAAAAACGATAACGGAATAGGGATTCATATACTGGCAGTTTTTTGCGCAGTGTTAATTGTAACCGGGGTTTTTACATTCTGGAGCCACTATAAGGTAATGTGGTTTTGTGATGAAATCTATACTTTTTTTACTGCTAACTCAGAATATGGTCTCGGAGGAAGAATACAATATGGTACATGGTATGATTCACGATTTGTAGTGGATGACCTGACGGCAGATACTTCGGACGGACTGTTTAACAGGACGATAGTTAATGTAAAAAATGATGAGCATCCACCAGTATATTTCCTTGCTATTCGACTGATGTCCATAATAATGGATGGAAGTATATCGAAATGGGTTGGTCTTTCAATTAATTTGTTTTGTGTCATTGCAATTTGTATTATGACATACATTTTATTTTATCGGATAACGGGAAAGAAGAGATGGGCATTTTTGGTATCGGTTGCAGTCTGTATTGTTCCATCTTTTTTAACAAATGCAATGTTGATTCGAATGTATTGTATGCTTACTTTATGGGGTGTTTTATATACATTGCTTTGTTACATGATTCTGAGTGATAATGACATTATAAAGAAAAAAAGAGCATTATATACAGGACTATCTCTGACAACAACACTGGGATTTCTGACACAGTACTATTTTGCAGTATTTGCAGTCGGATTTACAGCAATATCATGTGTATACTTTATAATGAAAAAGCGCTGGAATGATATTAAATATTATCTGATCTCCATGTTTTCTGCAGTAGTCTTTGCAACGATACTTTGGAAAAGCTGGTTCAGACAAATGTTTCTGGGGTATTGTGGACAGGATGTATTAAGTTCCGCATTTAATTTTTCTTCACTATTAAAAGAACTTCTATATGCGTTTACCTGTATGCCAAAATTAATTTTTTATGACTATTATGTTGTAGGAATATTATTAATTCTCGGAGGTATAATTTTTCTCATAATAAAAAAGAATGACAGACTTCCGATTATTACGATTCTGCTGGGTACATCACTATTTTACTGCATGGTGGTTGCACACGTTACCCCATCGTATTATATGGATGCAAGATATTTTTATTTGCCAACGACAATGGCTTATATTGCAATACTGCTCATTTTAGTCAGCTGCATGGAGTACATTCCTGTATCAAAATTGCAGAATGGTGCCATTAGCGGGACTATTGTTCTGCTAATGATTTTCCATATATGGACAGCCTGGTATAATGGAATGGCAATGGGATATGTTGATAAAACAAGGGAATACTTTGAAAAAAGAGAAGTACTAAAACAATATGATGAACTGCCATGGATGTTTTATGGGTATGAATGCTGGTCAATGATGGAAAATTACTATGACATGGCACTCGGAAGCAAATTTATTGTGTATAATGACATGAATGATTTTGATAGTCAAAAATGTCCTGTGGGTGGTCAGGATTTCATTATCATGATTAATAGTAATAGTTATCATGAACCAGAGGAAATATTGGAAAAATTAAAGCAGACAGTTGGCTGTAATCATGAATTTGAATATTTATTTAATAAGAGTGCAGCATTTTATTTAATCAGGCATAAATAGGATATAAAAACTTTGGGAGAAGAGTATGACAAAAATTAAAGATTTTTATATAAAATACAGAAAGGAAGTTCTTCAGAATATCTTAGTCATGCTGCTTGCAGCAGTGATTGTAGCCGGAGTATTTTTGTTTTGGAGCAGGTATAAGATAATCTGGTTTTGTGATGAGATTTATTCTTTCTTTACAGCGAATTCAGAGTATGGTCTGGGTTCCAGAATTCAGTATGGGACATGGTATGATTCACAATTTGTAATTGATGACATGTCTGCAGATATAACCAAGGGAAAGTTTAACAGAACAATTGATAATGTAAAGGGTGATGATCATCCGCCAATTTATTTTCTTACAATTCGTCTGATGTCAATATTGATGAAGGGAAGTATTTCCAAATGGGTAGGTTTGTCTGTTAATTTGATTTGTGTGCTGGGTCTGTGTCTTATGGCATATTTAATCTTTTACTGGATCAGCCGTAAAAAATTGACAGCCCTTTTAGCCTGTGTGGCTCTTTCAACATTGCCGTCCGTATTAACGAATGGAATGCTGATTCGAATGTACTGTATGCTTACAGCTTGGGGAATGTTATATGTTTTTCTAAGTTATCTGGTAATGCAGGACATTAATAAATGGTTTAAATATTTTCTTTATCTGGCACTTGCAGGGACGACAGCGGCAGGTTTCCTGACACAATATTATTTTGCTGTATTTGCTGTCGGATTTACCGCTGTTCATACGATTTTCTGCATTATAAAGAAACGATGGAAAGAGATGTGTTTATATATTACCTCCATGGTCATGTCTGTTGCAATTGCAACTATGGTATGGGGAGAGTGGACAGAACAGATTTTTGAAGGATATTGTGGGGAAGAAGTTTTTTCACAGGCGTCAAATTTTTCTAAGATTTTTACTGAGATTTTATTTGGACTTACCTGTATACCGAAATTAATGTTTTATAATTTTTATATTATAGGTATTATTCTGATTGTGGCAGGAGTTATATTCCTTGTCTATAAGAAGGATAAAAATATTACTTTTATAGGAATGCTTCTTATAACCTCAGTTTTTTACAGTTTAATTATTACGCATGTTACACCAACATATTATTTGGATTACAGATATTTTTATATGCCGGCTGCAATTGCTTATGTAGCAGTTCTGCTTATGGTAATCAGTTGTGCCGGATATCTTCCGGTAGGAAATGCACATAAAATATTAAATGCTGCTTTGTGCGCTGTTATAGGATTTAATATTCTTACGGCAGCATTTGATGACATGTCCATGGGATATGTGGACAAGACCGGGGAATTTATCCAAAATCGGGAAACGTTAAGAGAGTATGGAAATCTTCCGTGGGTGTATTACGGATACGAGAGCTGGCCGATGATGCAGAACTATTATGATTTTGCCATGGGAACCCGATTTATCGTTTATAATGACCAGAATGAATTTGATGAGTCAAAATGTTTGGGAGAAGGTCAGGATTTTATTTTTATGATTAATACGGAAAGCTATCCTAAACAGGAGGCAATACTGGAAAGGCTGCTTTATGCAGAAGGATGTAACCACGAAGTTGATTATTTGTTTACCAAAGGTGCAAAGATTTATCTGGTCAGACATAAGTAGTAAGCTTCAATAAAATCAAAGAGGGAAGATATGACAAAAATAAAAGAATTTTGGATAAAAAATAAAAGTGAGATTTTGAAAAACGGATTGGCAGTATTTATAACGCTTGCAATAGTATTAGGAGTATTTCTTTACTGGAGTCAATATAAGGTAGTATGGTTCTGTGATGAAATATATTCCTATTTTACGGCAAATTCGGCATATTCCGTCGGCCCCAGAATTGAGTATGGAAAATGGTATGATTCTCAATTTGTTATCGATGACATGACACCGGAGTGTGGTAAGTTTTTTAAGCGCACAATACACAACGCTTATACCAATGTACATCCTCCTATATATTAT
The DNA here is from genome assembly GCA_029226085.1 of Thermoflexaceae bacterium. Lineage (GTDB taxonomy): Bacteria > Bacillota > Clostridia > Lachnospirales > Lachnospiraceae > MGBC120314. The sequence goes on along the minus strand of JAQXXN010000045.1, from coordinate 17,651 downwards.
CTGACTTTGCATGTGATGTCTTTAATTATGCGGCCGAGTATATCAAAATGGGTCGGGTTATCGGTTAATCTGATTTGTCTGATTGGAATTTGTATTTTGCTCTATGCGCTGCTGTTTATGATTACACGAAAAAAAGTGATTTCGTCCATGATTACTATTGCAGTATGTATTTTGCCATCCATGATTACCAATCAGATGCTCATCCGGATGTATTGTATGATGACAGCATGGGCAATGCTTTATATTCTTCTGGCATACATTCTGATACAGGATATTAATAAAAAAGCAAAGTACGCTTTGCATATTCTGATTGCATGTGTGACAACATGTGGATTCCTTACTCAGTACTATTTTTCAACGCTGGCAGTAGGTTTTACGGCAGCATATGCAATTTACTGCATAACTAAGCGTAAATGGAAGGATATTATTTTATTCGGTACGTCAATGGCATCGGCAGTTGTTGCGGCAACAATTATTTGGCCGCGCTGGATTACACAGGTTTTTTCAGGATACCGAGGGGATGCAATAATTGAAAAGGCTTTTCAGCTTACACAGATATTTAATAATATTCTGGCCGGTATTGTTCGTTTGTCAAGACTGATGTTCTATGATTATTACATTATCGGTATAATACTGGTTGTGGTTTCTTTGGCATTTCTTATATACAAAAAAGATAAGGATTTGCCGTTCATGTCCATGCTGCTGTCTGCTTCTGTGTTTGCAGGTATAATAATAACCCATGTAACTCCGGATTATATCATAGACGACCGGTACTTTTATATGGCATCGGCAGTTGGTTATGTTGCGATAGTGTTAATACTGGTAAAAGCAGCAGGATATATTCGTATAAAAAATAAGAATTATATGTCCTATGCCGTGCTTGCAATTTTATTAATGTTTAATGTGTATACAGCGCAGTATAATGAGATGTCAATTGGATATATTGACCGGAGCGGAGATTTTGATCGGAAGCGTGAAATATTAAAAGAGTATAGCGAATATCCTTGGATATATTATGGGTATGAGGATTGGTCCTTGATGCAGAATTATTATGATTTAGCGTTAGGCAGCAGATTTATTGCATATAATGAATGGGTCGACTTTGACAAAACAAAATGTCCTGCTGATGGTGAAGATTTCGTGATTTTAATAAATACGGACTTTTATACGGAAGACTGGGAGCAGGAAATTATTCTGGACAAACTAAGAGAGACAGAGTGCTGTGAACATGAATTTGAATATATGTTTAATAAAGGCGCAATATTTTATTTTGTCAGACATAAATAGCATAAAATAATTGAATATAAAAAAGCAAAGCACCATAAGATGTAACAAACATTCTGTGGTGCTTTTTTCATGAAATTTATTGTTTACATATCGGATTATATCATTCCGTTTACGATTTTCTATATTGTAGGGTTTGGAATACTCATGAAGAAAAATGTATATGACAGTTTTGTAACAGGTGCAAAGGATGGCATGAAAACGGTTGTGGATATTATGCCAACACTTGTGGGACTCATGGTTGGCGTGGGGGTATTAAGGTCATCCGGATTTCTGGATTTTGTATGTGAACATCTTGCATTTGTGGCAGAAGCACTTCATTTTCCGGGAGAACTGATTCCCCTTGCCATAGTAAGACTTTTTTCATCTTCTGCGGCAACAGGTCTTGCTCTTGATATTTTTAAAGAATACGGAACGGATTCTTATGTGGGGCTGGTGGCTTCCATTATGATGGGGTGTACGGAAACGGTTTTCTATACCATGTCGGTTTATTTCATGACTGCAAAAATAAAGAAAACCAGATGGACTCTTCCGGGAGCATTAATTAGTACTTTTGCCGGAATTGCCGCAAGTGTGGTCATTGCGGGAATGATGTAATTGTGATAAACTTAAGGCAGACATAGTTCAGGAATTCGGAGGAACAAAAGGTGGAGACAGTATTTCAATGGTTAAGTTATCTGGAAGAATTTAACGAAGTGTCTGTTGCGGTCAGACTGATTCTGGCGGCAGTCATGGGCTCGGCAATCGGAATTGAAAGAGGTGCCGCAAAGCAGGTTGCAGGCATGCGAACATTTGCGTTGGTGTGCATGGGTTCTGCGCTGGCGCAGATTGTGGATATCCACTGCATTCTGGAATATGGAACGGGAGACCCGGTAAGACTGGCACAGGGGGTTATCAGCGGAATCGGTTTTTTAGGCGTGGGAACCATAGTCGTGACCGGAAAGAGTCATGTGAAAGGACTTACAACAGCGGCAACACTATGGACAACAGCGGTTCTTGGAATTTCCATCGGAGCGGGATACATCTATTCTTCCGTGATTACATTTCTGCTTGTAATGCTCGCCATTACATTCTTAGGAGGTATCAGCAGACATCAGGATAAATATAATCGTGACCTTGAACTTCAGATAGAACTTCAAGATACGGACGGGATAAACCACCTGATGGATTATATGAAGGAACAGGGATTTAAGATTTGTTCCATGGATAAAAAAGTCGGGGAAGAATATGTAGACATTCGGATTCGGCTTAATCTGGGAAAGAAAAGAAATCATGATGACATTATTTCTGAAATCAGCAGAATGGAAGAAGTAAGGTACATTGAAGAGATATTATATTAGATTAGAAAGAAGAAGGACGTATAAAATGTACTTGGTGGATTATCATATGCATTCCAAATATTCCTTTGACGGAGAGTGTGAACTGAGGGATATTTGTGAAACAGCCATAAAAAGAGGACTTTCGGAAATTGCCATAACGGATCACATGGATATTTATTCAGATAAACCATATGGATATATCCTTGACTGTGCAAATCTGTATCAGGAACTTTCTGACATTAAGGAAGAATATTCAGGAAGGTTAAAGGTACTGGCGGGTGTGGAATACGGACAGCCGCAGGCAAATAAAGAAACCGCACTTCAGTTTATAAAGGATTATCCTCTGGATTTTATCATTGGTTCCATTCATAACATGTGGGATGATAAGGATGCCTATGATTATGATTATAACAAAACGGAGTACCATGTGGTATATGACGGTTACATGGAGTGGCTGTATACACTGGCGGATGAATATGAATATGATGTGCTGGGACATGTTACCTATCCTTCACGTTATATATATGAACAGACCGGAGTACGTGTAGACATGCGTGAATACCGCGAAAAGTATGTTCGAATCTTTCAAAGGGTAATAGAACGTGGAAGAGGAATTGAATTAAACCTGTCCGGAATCGCAAGGGGGCATAATGACACGATGCCCGATATGTATCTTCTGAAATTATACCGTGAACTGGGTGGGGAAATTATTACCCTCGGTTCGGATGCCCATATTCTTGAACATGTAGGGCTTGTAACAGAGAAAGGATGCGAGATACTAAAAGAAGCAGGATTTCAATATCTCACTACATATGAAAACAGAATTCCAAAGTTTCTTAAACTGGAATAAAAATATAAGATAAACTTTACAAAAATCCCATACGATTTTTATTTTCCCATGGTATAAATGACTTTTAAGCACAATAAAATGAAAGATAATCATTGATCAGGGAGTAAATAATGGGAGAAATGGGCAATATCGCTGCAATCAGGGCAGCAATGGAAAAAGAGCAGTATATGCTGAAATGCCAGTATGCAATTAATATCGTGGAGGCAAAATGCAAGATTATCGATGAACAGCTGGGGATGAAGTATGGAAGGGAAATCATGCGCAGTATCAGCAAACGAATCAAGACACCCGAAAGCATTTATGCAAAGCTTGTAAGAAAGAATCTGGATGTAAACTTTAAGACAGCCTGTGAGAAATTAAATGATTTAATCGGAGTAAGAGTGGTGTGCCTTTTTCTGGATGATGTTTATGAGATTGCCAGAATGTTAAAGCAGCAAAAAGATGTCAGGGTAATTAAGGAAAAGGATTACATAGCGGTTCCCAAGAAAAACGGTTACATGAGTCTCCATCTGATAATAGAGATACCCATCTGTTTTGATGAAAAATGTGAGAAGAAAAAGGTTGAGATACAGCTTAGGACGGCAGCAATGGACTGCTGGTCGGTTCTGGATTATCAGCTGTGTTATAAAAAGACCATGGCGGATGCATCCGGGGTCATGGAGAAGTTAAAGAAGCATTCGGAAACCATTGCTTCCATGGACCGGGAAATGCTGGCAATTCGCAATGAAATAGAAAGGATATGAATTTATGGTTGTGACTTGGTCACAGCCATTTTTATTTATCTAAAGAAAATGTAAAGCAAATTTACGAATTTATCAGAAGGGTTTTACATTTGCATACTCTGGATTTTACACGTGGTTATTATAATGAAAGTAACTTTGTACATTTAAAATACATATAATTGGAGGAAACAGGTATGGCATATAATTGTTATGCAAACAGGGAATTATCGTGGCTTAAATTTAACGAAAGAGTTCTGGAAGAGGCGGCGGATGAGCAGGTGCCTTTTGCAGAGAGGCTGTCATTCATATCCATTTTTCAAAGTAATCTGGATGAATTCTTCATGGTCCGTGTTGGTTCCCTGCATGACAGAATGATGGTTTCCAAGGAAGACCGGGATAATAAAACGAACATGACCTGTAAGGAACAGATTGATGCAATATTAAAGGATGTTCATGAAATGTCCCAAAAGAAAGACAGAATATATGAGAGTCTGATGAAGAAAGCAGAAACGGAAGGAATAAGTCTGGTTAATTTTGCATCTCTTACCATGGAAGAAGCAGAATACATGGAACAGTATTTTAATAATGAGATAAAACCATTGTTATCCCCACAGGTAATAGGAAAAAAACAGCCGTTTCCGTTTCTTAAGAATCGGGAAATTTATGCCGTGGTGGTATTAAGGACTGCACGGAATAATGAGAAGCTGGGAATTGTGCCATGCAGCAACGAGGTATTCAAGAGATTGATTCCGGTTCCGTCGGAATCCAGAAGATTCATGCTGGTAGAAGAGTTAATTTTACATTTTGCGCCACAGATTTTTGAAAGTTATTCCGTAAAAAGCAAATCCTTAATACGAATCATACGAAATGCAGATATTGATGCAGATGAAGCATCTTATGATGAGGATTTGGATTACCGCGATATCATGTCAGAACTGATTCGTAAAAGAAGAAAGTTATGTCCGGTTAAACTGGAATTTTCCCGTACAATTAACGAAAACATCATAGGAATCATCTGTGATTATCTGGAAATTGATGTGAATCAGGCGTTTTATTCTTCAGCACCCTTAGATTTATCTTTTGTCTCCATTATAAGAGATCTTCTAAGGGAAAAGAAAGAATTATTCTATGAAAGAAGAATTCCGCAGAAGTCACCTTTTATTGATGAGGAGCGCTCTATCATTGAGCAGATTAAGGAAAAGGATAAACTGTTATCCTATCCTTATGAAAGCATGAAACCGTTTCTAAAACTTCTTGAAGAAGCGGGACAGGATCCGGATGTGGTATCCATTAAAATGACACTGTACCGGGTGGCAAGAATGAGTAAAGTTGTGGAGCTGTTAATTGATGCGGCAGAAAACGGCAAGGAAGTTATTGTTCTCGTGGAGTTAAGGGCACGTTTTGATGAGGAGAATAACATTGAATGGTCAAGGCGTCTGGAGGATGCAGGATGCCGTATTATTTACGGTCTGGACAAGTTAAAGGTTCATTCAAAGCTTTGTCTGATTACAAGAAAGGGTGAGAATCAGGTCGAGTATATTACGCAGATTGGAACCGGTAACTATAATGAAAAAACTGCAAAACTATATACGGATTTGTCACTGATGACGTCATCCATTGATATCGGAATTGAAACGGCACGGATATTCAATGCGCTTGCACTTGGAAAGGTAGTTGAAAGTTCCCAAAAACTTCTGGTTGCGCCTAAATGCCTCCAGAATAAAGTGGTGGACATGATAGACGAAGAGATTGCTGCGGCAAAGAATGGTGAGGATGCTTATATCGGCTTAAAACTTAATTCCCTTACAGATAAGGTAATCATTGATAAACTGATTGAAGCATCTAAAGCAGGGGTACGCATAGAAATGATTATCAGGGGCATATGCTGTATTGTGGCAGGAATACCGGGTGAAACAGAGAATATCAGGGTAATCAGCATTGTGGGAAGATTTCTGGAACATTCAAGAATCTATATTTTCGGAACGGCGGTAAGAAGAAAAATCTATATTGCATCTGCTGATTTCATGACCAGAAATACTACCAGAAGGGTAGAAGTTGCCGTACCGATTCTGGATGAAGATATTAAAGTAAGGATTCTTGAATTATTTACGACAATGCTTAGTGACGGTGTGAAGGCAAGAGAACAAAAACCAGACGGGACTTATGAGAAAATCACGGTAAAAGAAGGGGAAGCAGCTTTCAATTCCCAGGAATTACTGTTTCAACAGTCCTACGATAATGTCAATGGTATTGCGGAATAAGATAGAAAAACAGACTATCTGTACATTACATTTAATTTGCACAATCTTTACATAAACATGGTTTTTCTTTTTACATTCAAAAATTAATATAGCAATTAGCATGTGGCACAGGTTAAACCGACTCCATAACCGAAACCATAACCTGTGCCATTTATGCTTAAATTGAAATGAAAATTTTTAAGAAAAGGAAGAGAGAAATTATGAGAAAAAGAATTTTGGGCGCCGTACTGGCAGCAACTTTAGTCATGGCAAGTCTTGCCGGATGCAGTTCAGATAAGACTGCTGATTCATCCAATGTAACAAATGCAGCAACCACAGCAGCAGATACCACAACCGCTGCAGCAACAGAGGCAGCAACCACAGCAGCAGAGAAGAAGTTATCCGGTTCCATTACATTATCCGGTTCAACATCCATGGAAAAACTTGCAAATGCACTTGCAGAAAGCTTTATGGAAAAGTATCCTGATGTAACGGTTTCACCGGAATTTACAGGCTCAGGTGCAGGTATTGAAGCCGTAACAAACGGTAAGGTTGATATCGGTAATTCTTCAAGAAACTTAAAGGATGCAGAAAAGCAGGCAGGAGCCGTTGAAAATATTGTGGCAATTGATGGTATTGCAGTTATTGTTGATAAGTCAAATACCGTAACGAATCTTACAAAAGATCAGTTAATTTCCATATACAAAGGTGAAACAACCAACTGGAAGGATCTTGGCGGAAATGACGCACCGATTGTTGTAATCGGACGTGAAGCGGGTTCCGGTACAAGAGGAGCATTTGAAGAACTTCTTAAGGTAGAAGATGCATGCAAGTATGCAAGTGAGTTAGACAGTACCGGTGCCGTAATTGCAAAGGTTGCTTCAACTCCGGGTGCAATCGGATATGCTTCCCTTGATGCGGTAGATGATACAGTTGTAGCAGCTTCTCTTGAAGGTGTTGCAGCAACAGCAGACAACATTAAGGCAGGTACATACTTCTTATGCAGACCATTTGTAATGGCTACAAAGGGTGAGATTTCCGCACAGAGCGAACTGGTTCAGGAATTCTTTGCTTACATTAAATCAGATGAAGGCAAGGCAGTTATTGAAAAGGTTGGACTTATTGTAGCTGATTAATTTATATGAACGGCAAAGGCCGGTGGTTGTGAACAATCACCGGCTTTGGCCGATATGAGGTATATATGGATAGTGAAACAAAAGTTGTTTCGATTATTGAGTCGAAATCAGGAATTTCAAAATCGACAGTCGAAAATGTGGCAAAGGGTATTTTTACAGTATGCGCAGTTACAGCGGTATTTGCCGTGGCTGCAATTGCACTTTACATGATAATCAGTGGTACTCCTGCAATCTTTAAGGTAGGATTGAAGGAGATTTTGTTCAGTACGGAATGGAATCCGGCCCCGACATCAGGTATTGACCCCTCCTTTGGTATCCTGTATGTCATTTTAACATCCATCGTGGGTACTTCCATGGCAGTTTTATTAGGAGTTCCCATTGGTGTTCTTACAGCAGTTTTTCTGGCAGAAGTTGCACCGCAGGGAATTGCAAAATGGGTTAGTGCGGCAGTAGAACTTCTTGCCGGTATTCCATCGGTTATTTACGGACTTCTTGGTCTCATGATTTTGAATCCGCTTATGTATAAACTGGAACTGGCAATTTTTAAGGGTTCCGAAACACATCAGTTTACCGGCGGAGCCAATCTTTTATCAGCGGTAATTGTACTGGCAATCATGATTCTTCCAACGGTAATTAACATCAGCCAGTCCAGCATAAGACAGGTGCCGGTACATTTAAAATCGGCTTCACTTGCACTTGGCGCATCACATATTCAGACAATCTTTAAGGTAATTCTTCCGGCATGCAAATCCGGAATCATTACAGCCATTGTACTGGGAACAGGGCGTGCGATTGGTGAGGCAATGGCAATTACCCTGGTTTCAGGAAGCTCCATCAATGCACCGCTTCCGTTTAATTCAGTAAGATTTCTTACAACTGCAATTGTTGCGGAAATGGGATATGCGGAAGGCATACATAGACAGGTATTATTTACAATCGGTCTTGTACTGTTTGTTTTCATCATGTTAATAAACACGGTACTCACAAAAATTCTTAAGAAGGGAGAAGTGCAGTAATGGAAAACAGCATTATGAACAAAAAAGTAAGAGTATCTGATAATATTCTGAAAGCTGCCATCTATTTTTCGGCATTTTTCTCCGTGGCACTGGTTCTTGGAATTATAGTCTATGTGTTTATAAAAGGTATCGGAGTAGTAAACTGGTCATTCCTTACATCCGTAACCAGTGTATTAAAAAATACGGTTGGTATTGCCGGAAATATTATTAATACCATTTACATTATAGTAATTACACTTCTCATAGCGACGCCAATCAGTGTGGGTTCAGCCATATATCTGAATGAATATGCAAAACCGGGCAGAATGGTTCGCCTTATTGAGTTTACAACAGAAATACTTTCCGGTATTCCATCCATAATTTTCGGATTATTCGGCATGATTTTCTTTGGTGAAGTATTACATCTTGGTTTTTCCATTTTAACCGGTTCATTCACTTTGGTACTGATGGTTCTTCCTCTAATTACCAGAAATACACAGGAAGCATTAAGAGCAGTGCCGGACAGCTATCGGACCGGTTCCATAGGAATGGGTGCACCGAAATGGTATATGATTCGTACGGTGCTTCTTCCGTCTGCAATGCCGGGAATCATTACCGGTGTCATTCTGGCAATCGGACGTATTGTGGGCGAATCAGCCGCACTGCTTTTTACGGCAGGCAGCAGCGCATTACTGCCGAAAGCCGGATTAAAAGGTTTGTTTGGAAAGGTGTTAAATCCCGGCGGAACGCTCACCATTCAGCTCTATCTGTCCATGTCAAAGGCAGAATATGACGTGGCATTCGGTATAGCGGTAGTTTTGCTTGTGATTGTTCTGCTGATTAATTTCCTTACAAAGTTTCTGGCAAAGAAATTTGATGTAAATAGTATTGAAAAGTAATAGGAGTAATATATGGATAAAATTATAACGAAAAATCTGGACTTATATTATGGTGAGAATCATGCATTAAAAAATATCAACCTGAATATCGAGCAGAACGCCATTACGGCATTCATTGGACCCAGCGGATGTGGCAAATCCACGTATTTAAGATGCTTAAACAGAATGAATGATCTGGTAAAAGATTGTAGAATTACCGGTACAATTACGCTGGATGGAGAGGATATTTATGATCCCAGAGTAGATACTACCGTTTTAAGAAAAAAAGTAGGAATGGTATTCCAGCAGCCTAATCCGTTTCCGATGAGCATCTATGATAATGTTGCTTATGGACCAAGAATCCATGGAGTAAAGGATAAGAGCACACTTGATGCAATTGTGGAAAAAAGCCTGAAGGGAGCCGCCATCTGGGATGAGGTTTCGGACAGACTCCATAAGTCTGCATTAGGACTTTCCGGAGGACAGCAGCAAAGACTCTGTATTGCAAGGGCGCTGGCAGTTCAGCCGGAAGTAATTCTCATGGATGAACCAACAAGTGCACTGGATCCGATTTCTACTTCCAAAATTGAGGAACTTGCACTGGAGCTTAAGAAAGAGTACACCATTGTAATGGTTACACATAACATGCAGCAGGCAGCCAGAATATCTGATAAGACAGTTTTCTTTTTACTGGGTGAAGTAATTGAGGAAGGGGCTACCGGAGAATTATTTGCAATGCCTAAAAATAAAAAGACAGAAGATTATATCACGGGGAGGTTCGGCTAATGAGAGAGTATTATTTAAAGCAGCTTGAGTTATTAAATAACCAGCTGATTGAGATGGGAAGTCTGATTGAACGTGCCATAGAAATGGCAATTGATGCGCTGGTAAATCAGGATGATGAAAAAGCACGCAGGGCAATGGAAATGGATGAACAGATCGACCGTCTGGAAAAAGACATCGAATCCCTGTGCATGAAATTACTGTTGCAGCAGCAGCCGGTGGCAGGAGACCTTCGTCTGGTTTCTTCTGCGCTTAAGATGATTACAGACATGGAACGTATCGGTGACCATGCAACGGATATTTCCGAAATCTGCCTGAGCATGCCGAAGGAACCGATGATTAAGAAGCTGACACATCTTCAGCAGATGGCAAAAGAAACTATGTTTATGCTTATAAATAGTGTGGATGCATTTGTAAGAAGAGATATTGAGCTTGCACATGAAGTAATCAATCGTGATGATGTGGTTGATGATTTATTTGTTGAAATTAAAGGAGAACTTATTGATTTAATTCATCAGAATCCGGATAATGGACATCAGGCACTGGATTTGTTAATGATAGGAAAGTACTTTGAGAGAATTGGCGACCATGCCACCAATATTGCGGAGTGGGTTATTTTCTCAATTACAGGCAGACACGAAGAACAGTAGATTTTCTCTCTTAAAAATATAGTAACCAGGTTACGTAAAGCAGGCTGTCATGAAAATGGCAGCCTGCTTTATGTGATGTTTGCAGGATAGCTTGAAATAATGGCTTGTCCGTGATAAACTTAAGACCAAATAATGTTTGAATTGGAAATATATGGAGGATTGCATGAGATTGAGAAGAAATAAGAGATTTATGTCGGGACTTCTGACAGTGTTATTGACAATCAGTCTATTACCGACAGAGTTTATGAACGGGAAATTGTCTGTACAGGCAGAGAATGAAAACGGCAGCGAAACTACGGTAATAACATTTAATGCCAGTGAGCTGCCGGAGGGGGATATTACCCAGGATCTGGTATTTGGTGATTTTACATTGGGAGCATCGTCCGATAAGAAGCTGACGGTAGATGCCAATGCCAAAAGTAATGAAGACGGTACCATGTCGTTTACGAAGAGGCTGAAATACAACGGAAAGTCTGGAGAAACGGAAAGAACAGTTTCCTTTACTACCGGAGGCGCAGGTACGGCAGCTGTTTACATGATAAGCAGCAACAAGGAAGAAGCGGACAGATCCCTTTCCCTGTATGATACGGCTACGGGTGAAATGGTGGAAGGCGGAACATATTTTGCTCCCACATCAGCAGGGGACGATGGGAAAATTACGCCGGTTGTTTATAACATACCGCAGGCAGGAACATATTGTTTTAAGGCTTCCCAGGGTATTAATATCTATTACATAAAGGTAGAATACACGGGGAACACCGTTCAGAGTATTACCAGAAAAGACTGGGATGAAGTTGAGGCTCCGGTGATTAACAGTGTGACTGTTAATGATGAAGGTACGATTGATGTGGATGTTTCAATGGCAATTGGAACAGACGGGGCAGACAGTGCAAGATTATTCCTCTTCCAGAACGGTTACGAGAACATGTGTGTACAGATTACGGAATCGGGAGTGTATAATTTTGCACCAAGCCTTAAGGGAGACTATGTAGTTAAGGCAGAAGCGTACAGAAAAGGCTGTCCGGATAAAGAAAGCGAAGAAGTTAAAATAAAAAATTATAAGCTTCCGCTGGCAAATCCTGAAATTACGTGGCTGAATAATCTGGGTGACGGCTCGGTTTATGTGGACTGGAATAATGTGGATGCCGATGGATTTGAAGTTGCATATAGGGAATCGGGAACGGAAAAGTATACGGTTGCGGCATCCAATCTTACAGAGGGAGATTATACCCTTACCGGATTAACGGAAGGAAAGCCATATGAAATTAAGGTTACGGCATATAAGGAAGACGAGAAAAAGGAGTCTACCGGTATTATTACCGTAGGTGAGCCAAAGCAGCAGTGGTATATTGCGGCAATGGGTTCGGCAACCTCCGGAACGATTACCGTAAACGGAAAGGAATATGCCGTAAAGACGGATTCTGGTATCATTCCTGTTGAGGATGTGACGGGAACAGACGGAACAATCGAAATAGCGTCACAGACAAACGGTAAGATTGCAGACAGTGAAGACGGAATCTTTTATTATTTTACCAAGGTTGACCCGAATACGGAGAACTTTGTCCTTACGGCAACCTATATGGTAACCAATGTTAATGACGGACCGGATAACCAGACCGGTTACGGTATTTATGCAACAGATATTGCAGGTGTGGGTTCCAAGGACGCGAAGTATTTTAATTCCGTGTCTGTGGGTCAGTTTAAAATGTATAATAACGGATATCACGGACACGGTGCAAGGCTGATTACCGGATATACTTCTTATGATGCATATAATAATCAGGGAGCAATCCGGAATCATGATAATAAGAATTCTTTTTCCGTGGTAAATGAAAATGATTCCGTTAAGGTAGGGGATACTTTTACATATACGCTGGAAAAGACGGATGAAGGATATATTGCATCCATGGATGGTGCAAATGAGACCATTACCTTTAACGGAACTGAGAGTATCATGGTACAGGAGGATGGCTCCATTTGTGTGGGTGTTGCATCGGCACGTAAAGTAGGTGTGGAAATTAGCAATATTACATTTCAGAAAACCGAAGGTATTGCCGGAGGCGACAACGAAATTTTAGTGGAGCCGGATTTTTCCATATATTCAGGAAATACCACTGGAAGTACGGAATATGAATTGATTGTTTCTGCCAATGTGGCAGGTTTTTTAAAGGTAAGGGATTCTGCGGGCAATGAAATCTATAACGGAGAGCTTGATGCGGATAAGATTATCCGGGCGGATGCCGTGCTGACTGTGGGAGCAGAAGAAACCTTTACTTATGAATTTACTCCGGATAATAATGTAGAGAATCTTAAGTCATATGAAACCATTAGCGGTGAGCATAAAGTTCTTGTACGGCAGATAGGAAAACCTGGTGACATATTATATGTAACACCGGACGGAAAGACGGATGGAGACGGTTCTCTTCAAAATCCGCTGGATTTACAGACGATTTTAAATTATGCCCAGCCGGGTCAGACGATTGTGCTGTTAAACGGTAAGTATAAACTGACACAGGATCTGCTCATTGGAAGAAGTGTGAACGGCACGAAAGAACAGCCTATTATCCTTATGGCACAAAGTACCGGAGGGGTGCTTCTTGACGGTTCGGGACTGGAAAATTCCGTATCCATGCTTTCAATCGTGGGAAGCAGCTGGCATGTGTATGGTCTGGAGCTTGCATATGGTTCGGGAAAAGGAATCAGTGTATGTGGTAATGACAATATTGTTGAAATGTGCAACATCCACAACATGAGCAGTGCCGGACTTCAGATCAGCAGGTATTCGGCGGAACCGAATGATGACGGCATGTGGCCGGAAAACAATCTGATAAAAAACTGTGATGCCCATGACTGTTGTGATAAGGGAAGAACGGATGCGGATGGATTTGCTGCAAAATTAACCTGTGGTACCGGTAATAAGTTTTATGGATGTATAGCACATCATAACATTGATGACGGATGGGATTTGTATGCCAAGTCCACTACGGGCCCGATTGGTGAAGTAGTGATTGAAAACTGTGTATCGTATAGTAACGGTTTCTTAAGAGAAGACAATCTGGAAGATGAAACCATGCTGTTTGGAGAAGGTAACGGATTCAAGCTGGGCGGTGAGAATATGTTCGGTGCCCATCAGCTGATTAACTGTGTATCATATAATAACTTCGGAAAGGGAATCACAAGCAATTCCGGACCGAACTGTGAAATCATCAGCTGTACGGCATATAATAATTCATTAAACGGAAAAGCATACAATGTCAGTCTGTATACGAAAAATTCCAATCCGAAGGCTTGGATTCTTACAGGAATGCTGTCGGTTGTGGATAATGCAACCACCAATCCGGAGCTTGGCGCAGGAAACGGTGTCATCTATTCCTTAAGAAGTTCAACGAATTATCTGTATGACGGACTGGAGTCCACCAATAATGAAGGTGTGGCGGCGACGACGGACTGGTTTGAAAGTACGGATATAGCGGTGGAACCGACAAGAAATGCGGATGGTACAATCAACATGCATGGTGTGCTGGTACTGAATTCCTCTGCACCGGCTAATACGGGAGCAAGAATTGATACCGGTAAGAATGCGGCATCTATCCAGCCGGTTGCAATCAGTGCAGATATTGTGGCAGCAGATAATACCGTGGAACCGGAATCACGCGGCATGTCACCGATTATTCCGATTGTGGCGGTTGCAGGTATTCTGCTTGCAATTATACTTGTTATCTGGAAAAAAATAACGGGCTAAGGATAATGGATAAAAAATAATAGAAAAAACTACCGGGGAGTTTTAAAGTTCTCCGGTAGTTTTTTTCTTTGCATTCTATTTAAAAATATTAGAATAACTGATCAAATCGTTCCATTGCCTCGATTGTATTTTCCCTGCTTCCGAAAGCAGTAAGACGGAAGAAATTCTTTCCGTTCTTACCAAATCCTGCACCAGGAGTACCGACAACCTGTGCATTCTTAAGAAGATAATCAAAGAAATCCCAGGATTCCATACCATTTGGACATTCAAACCAGATGTATGGGGAATTAATTCCGCCGTAGTAACGGATTCCTTTCTTTCCGAGCATGTCAGCAATGATTCTTGCATTTTCCTGATAGTAATGAATATTTTCCATGCACTGTGCCATTCCCTCTTCTGTAAATACGGCAGCAGCACCATGCTGGATGATATAAGAGGTGGAGTTAAATTTTGTGGACTGTCTTCTGTTCCACATTGCATTTAATGACATCTCAACACCTCTGGAGGACATGAACTTAAGATCCTTCGGAACGATGGTATAACCACATCTTGTTCCGGTGAAACCTGCCGTCTTTGAAAGAGAGCAGAATTCGATGGCACATTTCTTGGCACCTTCAATTTCAAAAATACTTCTTGCAAGGTTGTCCGGATCTGTGACAAATGCTTCGTATGCAGCATCAAAGAGAATAACGGCATCATTAGCCAGAGCATAGTCAACCCATTCCTTAAGCTGTGCCTTGGAGTAGCAGGCACCGGTGGGGTTATTCGGGGAGCAGATGTAGATTACATCGGCATGTACACTCTTGTCCGGCATCGGAAGGAAATCATTCTCTGCATTGCCGTCCATGTAAACAAGCTTCTTACCCATCATGATATTGGTGTCAACATAAACCGGATAAACCGGGTCCGGTACGAGAATTACATTGTCATTTGCAAAAAGTTCTGTAATATTACCGGTATCACTCTTGGCTCCGTCAGAAACAAATACTTCATCGGCATCAATTTCCACGCCGCGTCTTCCGTAATAATCCTTTATGGCATCCCTTAAGAAATCGTATCCACGTTCCGGGCCATAACCCTTAAAGGTCTCTGCGGTTGCCATTGCATCAACGCCTTCATGAAGAGCCTTGATTGCAAGCGGGGCAAGCGGCTTTGTAACATCGCCGATACCAAGACGAATCACCTTCTTGTCCGGATTTTCCCTGGTGTATTCGGCAACTCTGTGTGCAATTTCGGAAAAGAGATAACTTTCCTGAAGGTCAAGATAATTCTCATTTAATTTTGGCATTGTTTTAAACTCCTTTTTGTATTCATTTAGAATCTTCGTAATTACAATAAATGTATCAAAAAAGAAGTGGGATGTCAATAAAACCGAAAGAAGGTATAAAAATGCAAAATAAATTGAAATTAATTACCGAAAAAACTATAATAGAAAAAGATATTACATTGCGAAGGGACTGTTACCTATTTTATTTAATTCGTATCTTTTTATATTGTTTTTTTTACCGGTGGCTTTAACCGGTTATTTTGTTCTGAACAGGATAAAAAAGTACACGCTTGCCAAGGTGTGGCTTATAGGGATGTCGTTATGGTTTTACAGCTATTATAATATATGGTATCTTCCGGTTATCTGTATCAGTATTCTGGGCAATTATCTTTTCTCAGGGTGGATTCTTACAAGTGAAGGAAGAAAGAAAAAAATAGTAACTATTGTTGGAGTTTTCTTAAACATTAGTTCCATTTTTTATTTTAAGTATTTTGATTTTTTTATCGAGAATATCAATGCCTTATTTCATCAGGAGTTTGCATTGAAGAATATCCTTCTTCCTCTGGGAATCAGTTTTTTTACCTTCCAGCAGGTTTCTTATCTCATTGATTCTTACCGTGGTGAAACGGCGGAATATGGCTTTTTGGATTATGCGCTTTTTGTGACCTTTTTTCCACAGCTGGTTGCAGGACCCATTGTATTGCACAGGGAAATGATTCCGCAGTTCCAGGATGAAAATAAGAAAAGGTTTCAGCCGGATAATCTGGCGGAGGGAATTTTTGTTTTTTCCGTGGGATTATTTAAGAAGGTTCTGCTTGCGGATACTTTCGGGAAAGCCGTTACATGGGGATTTGACACGGTCTGGGCAATGACAACCATGGAAACGGTACTGGTATCACTGGCATATACATTTCAGATTTATTTTGATTTTAGCGGGTATTGCGACATGGCATCCGGTATCGGAAAAATGTTTAACATAGAACTTCCGGTTAATTTTAACTCACCGTATCAGGCGGTATCCATTGTGGACTTTTGGGGAAGATGGCATATGACACTGACAAGGTTCTTAAGGGAATATGTATATTTTCCGCTGGGTGGCAGCAGGAAAGGAAAATTAAGAACCTATGTCAATATCATGATAGTCTTTCTGATTAGCGGAATATGGCATGGCGCCAGCTGGACATTTATTCTCTGGGGATGCCTTCATGGAATCGCACAATGTTTTAACCGGGTGTTTCGGAATATCTGGGACAGATTATTTGTGGGATTTCGATGGATTGTGACTTTTGTGTTTGTCAACTGTACATGGATTATCTTTCGCGCAGACAGTGTAAAACAGGCACTGGGAGTTTTAAAAGGGCTATTTACCTGGAATGCGAATTCCATAAAAATCCGTTCAGAGCTTTTTAAGGCATTTGAACTTCCGGAGGTAACTTTCCTTGAGCTTCACTGTCGTCCCTTATATAATCTTGCAGAAAATTTCGGGGGATTTCACATGCTGGTGTTTTTTGCGGCGGCATTTATTATCGTGCTGGCAGGAAAAAACTGCAGCAAAATCCGGTTTGTGCCAAATCTTAAGACAGCATTATTTACAATCGTGCTTTTAGTATGGTCGATTCTGTCCTTGTCGGGAATATCGACATTCTTATATTTTAATTTTTAGAGGAAGATGATTATGAAAAGCCAAACCTGGAATAAAATCGTGATAATGGGAACACTGGCTGTTTTAGCAGTCTGTGCGGCAGCAACCATATACATAGACCCGTTTTTTCATTATCATGCACC
>JAQXXN010000044.1 GCA_029226085.1 Thermoflexaceae bacterium | reverse complement strand
TTATTTGATTCAAAAGAAGATTTTCGGTAATAAAGAGAAAATTTGCAAAGAACGGATATATTTGGCAGTCGGTATAATATTGAATGTTATGATTCTGTTCTATTTCAAGTATTATGGATTTTTCTTTGAAAATGTGAACAGAATATTTAATGTTCAATTTTCAATCAAACAATTGGCGCTGCCTCTGGGTATAAGTTTTATTACGTTTCAACAGATCGCATTTTTAGTGGATACCTATCGGGGAAAGATTGGAAATATTAAGTTTTTGGATTATATTTGTTTTATTACATATTTCCCTCATATTTCATCGGGACCTATTTTATTGTATCAGGATTTCGAACCGTTCCTTCATAAAAAGAAAGAGGTGGATTGGAATAAAATTGCCCAAGGATTTTATATGTTTGCTATGGGACTGGGTAAAAAGGTTTTGATAGCAGATGTGTTTGGTCAGGCTGTAAATTATGGATATGCGAATGTAACTACACTAAATACTACAACAGCTATTTTTGTAAGTATAGCGTATAGTATAGAGATTTATTTTGATTTCAGTGGATATTGCGATATGGCAATCGGAATCAGCAGAATGCTGCAGATGGATCTGCCGCAAAATTTTGACTCTCCGTATCAAGCGGTTACAATCCTTGAATTTTGGAAAAAGTGGCATATTACATTGACTAGATTTTTGACGCAGTATCTCTATATACCGCTTGGTGGAAATCGTAAGGGAAAGCTTCGAGCCAATATCAATACAATAATTGTATTTGCGTGTAGTGGATTATGGCATGGAGCAAGCTGGACATTTGTTTTATGGGGAGTGCTCCATGGTTGTTTTATGGTGATTACAAAAAGTTTTAAGGGTATATTTGATAAAATCCCCAAAGTGATTAATCGAATTATTACATTATCATTTGTTAATTTGGCATGGGTATTATTTCGTTCAAACTCATGGGATACATTTAAGCAAATGATACAGGCTATTTTTCAAAACAAATGGGGCAAGTTAGATAATGCGATAGGCGATTTCTTTAAGCCTGCAATACTGGAAGCAATAAGCATATCTTGGATACCAAGCTGGGTATATGCGCTGGTAGCGACTGCGGTTGTAATGTTTATGCTATTTGGCTGCAGAAATGTACAGTATAAAGCGGAACATTTAAATTACTCAGTAAAGTCCGTTGTATGGGTACTGGCGGTCTTGATAATTAGTGTATGTTCCTTTTCGGGAGTAACCACTTTTATATATGCGGCATTTTGACGGAGAATAACGAAAATGAAAGCAAAAAAGTATTGTGTATTAGTTGTGTCTATCTGGTTTGCATTGTTGATTATTATCGGAGGGACAGTAGTTATAGTAGATCCATATTTCCATTACCATGAGCCGTTGGCCGGTGAGGCATATGCGTTTAATGATACAGTATATATGAATGATGGTATTACCAAGCATTTTGAATATACAGGTATTATTACGGGTTCTTCAACATCTTTAGGGTTTTCGACTGCACAGGCAGAAGAAATATTTGGTGGTGATTTTATCAGGATAAGTTATCCGGGTGAGGGATTTAAGAAGATACATGACAATTTAAGTGTAGCTATTTCATATAATGATCAGTTGAATACGGTAATATGGGGATTGGATACGCTGTGGTTTGTATCAGAGGCAAATATGATGGGATATGATGAATATCCTGAGTATTTATATGATAATAATATATGGAATGATGTCAATTATCTATATAACAAAGAAATCCTGATAGAAGATACCATGCCGACAATATGGAGAACGCTTACAGGCTGCGTAGCTGATACATTTGATAGCACCCGAGGATATCCGGACGAAGTGGGAAGCCGCGAATCTGTACTGCAGGCATATAATCGTATAGAAAGAACAGAGAAAGAGATTGATCCTGTTGAAACAGAAGCGTTTTTCCGCAATTTGAATCAGAATTTGGAACAGAATGTAATTTCTTTAATTGAAGAAAATCCGCAGATTGAATTTTATATCTTTTTTCCGCCTTATAGTATATGTTGGTGGGATAGCCTAAACCAGTATGGAACCGCGGTATTAATGCGCCGTATAGATATGGAACAATTTGCAATTGAAAAATTGATAGAGTATGAAAATGTACATCTGTTCTCTTTTTTTAATGATTTTGAAATGATATGTGATTTAGACCATTATGTTGATTATGTTCATTATACACAGTTTGTAAGCGAACAGGTTTTAGAGTATATGGGAGAGGGCATGTATGAGATAACAAAAGATAATTATAGAGAATATATAGATGCTATTACATAGTTTTATTGTGTATACGATTATGATAGTATTTTTGACTAGAAAATATTTTCATTGAATTTGGCAAGGATGGAAGATAAAAATGCTGTTTAATTCTGTTCAGTTTATTATTTTTTTTCCTATAGTGGTAATGATTTTATTTTTAGTACCACAGAAATTGCGAATATATTGGCTTTTGGTAGCCAGTTACTATTTTTACATGTGTTGGAATGCGAAATATGCATTGTTGATCGCATTTTCGACTTTGATCACATGGGTTACCGGAATATTACTGGAAAAGTCAGAATGTAAGTGGAAACGAAAGCTATGTATCGGAATCTGCTGCCTTGCAAATTTTGGTGTTTTATTTGTATTTAAATACCTTAATTTTGCAATTGAAAACATAAATCACCTGATGGATGTGATCAATTCCGGCGGGCATATAAAGGCGTTGGATCTTTTATTGCCGGTAGGAATTTCTTTTTATACATTTCAGGCAGTGGGCTATATTATTGATGTGTACCGCAAAGACATCAAAGCAGAACATAATCTGTGCAGATATGCGTTATTTATATCTTTCTTCCCGCAGCTGGTTGCCGGACCGATTGAGCGTGCCGGAAATATGTTAGATCAGTTGAAAGAGCTTGAAAAAAAGCAGCTGCTCCAATACCGGCAAGTGAAGAATGGATTCTTAATGATGGCGTGGGGAATGTTCCAGAAGGTGATTGTCTCCGACAGACTTGCGATTATTGTGGATGAGATATATGGTAATTACAGTGAGTATGGTTTGACAACGATCATATTCGGAACGGTAATGTTTGCATTTCAGATTTACTGTGATTTTGACGGGTATACCAATATTGCTTGCGGTGCGGCAGAGGTTATGGGAATCAGGCTGATGAAAAATTTCAAACAGCCGTATTTAGCAACCAATATCAGAGAATTTTGGAGAAGATGGCATATATCTCTGACGAGCTGGTTCCGTGATTATCTGTATATACCGCTTGGTGGAAACCGCAAAGGCACTGTGCGTAAATATATAAATACGATAGTTGTGTTCCTGGTCAGTGGTTTATGGCATGGTGTAGGATGGAACTTCCTTCTGTGGGGAGCTATTCATGGTGTTGCCCAAGTATGTAGCGGTATGCGAAGGAAAGATGAGAAACTGAATTTCAGTGCTAAGTTGAGAAAAGGCATTTTTACATTTGCTGTTGTGGATTTTGCATGGCTATTTTTCAGGGCGGACAGTGTGGGACATGCACTGGCACTTTTAAAGCAGATGACGACTCAGATCGGAGATTTTTCCATGATAGGCGGGTGCCTTGATTTTGGAAATTGGATGATCCTGCTATTGGGTTTGTTGGCAGTTTTTTTTGTTGATGTTGTACATGAAAGAGGAATCAGGATCAGAGAATGGCTGGAAAAACAGGAGATATGGTTTCGGTATGCAGTGTATTTATTCCTGTTTTGCAGTTGTCTGTATATGGGTGTGAACTACGCGGATGGTGGCGTGACACAGTTTATCTATTTTCAGTTTTAACAGATGAGGTCTGACAGGATATGAAGAAGATACTGAAAATTATATCAAAAGTAGCAATATTTCTTCTATTATTGATGATAATAAATAAGATTTTGATATTTATTCTAGTAGATGATGCGGACAGTCAGTTTCGTTTTTCCATGCATGAGTTCTATAATCAGGAAAATATTGATGTATTGTTTTTGGGATCGTCACATGTATTTTGCGGTGTGAATCCTGCAGTGCTGGAGGAGGAGTGGGGAAAGGATGTATATTTGGCATCTACCTCGGTGCAAAAACCGGATGTGTCATATTATCTGTTGAATGAAGCTGTGAAACAGTATGATTTGGAAACAGTATATCTGGATATGTATTATTGGCAGTATCGTGATGATCCGAAACAGAGAACTCAGTATCAGATGGATTATATTTATTGCGTTTCAGATTATATGAGGCCGTCATGGGATAAAGTGATGTTCTTATTAGATGCAAGCAGTGCGGATTTTTATTTGGACAGCTTTTTTGTGCCTGCGCGGTATGGAGACCGAATATTGGATCCGGCATATGTAGAACAGGTGATTAAGTCAAAACGAAGTTCTGCATACCAAAATTATGAATGTCCGGAGGAATTAGCAACAACTTACTATAAGGGGTTTATTAGTGCAGGCGGAGGAGTTCAGAGCGGAAGTTTGATTTATCCGGCTGGAAGTGCGGCGCTGGAACCGATCAGAGAAGAACCGATTTCGGAATATTCCATGAAATATTTGAAGAAAATAATCCGGTTATGCAGGGAGCGTGGGATAGAGCTTGTACTGTTCACTACGCCGATGACAGATTACCATACAGCGGTGATCGGCAATTATGATGCATATCATGAAGCTGTCAGGGAATTGGCAGAAGAACAAGGGGTTGCGTTCTATGATTTCAATCTGTTAAGAGAAGATTATGAGGATTATGCGGATGAACTTTTTTTGGATTCTCATCATTTGAACGGCCGTGGAGCAGATGTATTTTCAGCAGATCTGGCACAGTTAATGACACGGAGACAGACAGAGGATATTAGCGTGTATTTTTATGAATCTGTGGAAGAAAAACATGCGAGTACACAGGAGCAGTGCTATGGTTTATTGTTAGGCGAAACGCAGGATGGTTATGAGATCATTCCGATAGGAAATCGAAGTGATCTTGAATTGGAATACCGGATTACACAGACAGACCCGGAAACGGGGAAAAGTATTGTGATTCAGGAGTACAGTGTTAATCGTTTATTTCAAATGCAGGGAGAAGAAAATGCATCATTGACGATTGAAGCAAGGGTGCCGGGCAACAAAAACAATTGCAATGAGGCAGTTATCAATGTCAATTGAACCGATTTTTGGAGGAAATATGTTGGAACAGAAGCCTGTACAAAAAATACAGCATTTTTCAGATTGGGTCATATGGGCAGGAATCGTACTAAGTCTTATCCTTGGCGCGCTTTATATTGTTTCGGCAAGCCCTCTGAATTCGAAGTCAGTGCGGCTTCCGGATATTGATTCTTCTATCTTTATTTATTTCGGATATGGGATCCGTGCAGGAATGACGCCGTATGTGGACATGGTGGACCATAAAGGGCCCTTATTGTGGACAATAGAATGGCTCGGGCTGACACTTGGGAACGGAAATATGACAGGCATTTGGGCATTGGAATGGATAATGATGTTTGTTGATCTGATGCTGTTATTTTTGTGTGCCCGCTTTTTTATCAAAAATCGCGCGGTATGTCTGTTGGCTGTGGGAATTTCCATAACGCCTATTGTGCATTTATATCAGGGCGGAAATTTCAGTGAGGAATGGTCTTTACCATTTATTTTGTTATCACTGTATATTTTTATAGATTATTTTAACAACAATAAACTGACACTTTTCAGAATCATTGCGTGCGGAGCCTGTATGGGTGCGGTACTTTGTATC
>JAQXXN010000043.1 GCA_029226085.1 Thermoflexaceae bacterium | reverse complement strand
TGAATACAGACGAAAAGGAAGTTGTGCTTGACGAAGAGGCCGAAATTGGTGTTACGGAAGACGAAGAAGTAGTAACTGTTGAAGAATAATTTTTGTATGATTATTTAATACAGTGTATATAATAAGAGGGTACATGTTCTTACAGAATGTGTATCCTTTTATTTACATAGTAAAATATCATGTAAATGTCAGCAAATTTTCTTATAAAATCTGTTGACACTTGAAGAACAAAATAATATAATAAACAAGTGTGCGTAAAACACACAACGATTTATTCAGCAGAATAGATTGCAACCTGAAATCTAATTCCGGGAGGTGAAAAAGAAATGCCTACATTTAATCAGTTAGTAAGAAACGGTAGAAAGTCTTCAGAAAAGAAGTCAACTGCACCTGCTCTTCAGAAGGGATATAACTCTCTTAAGAAGAAGGCTACAGATACATCTGCTCCACAGAAGAGAGGTGTTTGTACAGCAGTTAAGACAGCTACACCTAAGAAGCCTAACTCAGCTCTTCGTAAGATCGCCAGAGTTCGTCTTTCCAACGGTATTGAAGTAACAAGCTATATTCCAGGTGAAGGACACAATCTTCAGGAGCACAGCGTTGTTCTTGTAAGAGGTGGAAGAGTAAAGGACTTACCAGGTACAAGATACCATATCGTAAGAGGTACACTTGATACAGCTGGTGTTGCAAAGAGAAGACAGGCGCGTTCCAAGTATGGTGCTAAGAGACCTAAGGACGCAAAGTAATTTCTTAGATTATATTCACATTGATTATTTAGATAGTGCCGGAATTAGACATGTTTTTCCTGAGGTTGCAGGATAAGATAAATTAATACCGAGCGCGAACACATCTTAATTTTTTGTGAGTACCGATGATTTAATTATTAAGAATTAAGGAGGGAAGAACCGTGCCACGTAAAGGACATACTCAGAAAAGAGACGTATTAGCAGATCCGATTTACAATAACAAGGTGGTTACCAAGCTTATCAACAACATTATGCTGGATGGTAAGAAGGGTGTAGCACAGAAGATTGTATACGGAGCATTCGATAGAGTTGCTGATAAGACTGGAAGACCAGCCATCGAAGTATTCGAGGAGGCTATGAACAACATCATGCCAGTTCTTGAAGTAAAGGCAAGACGTATTGGTGGTGCAACATACCAGGTACCTATCGAAGTAAGACCAGACAGAAGACAGGCTTTAGGTCTTCGTTGGCTGACCATGTATTCTCGTAAGAGAGGCGAAAAGACAATGGAAGAAAGATTAGCTGCTGAGATTATGGACGCTGCTTCTAACACAGGTGCTGCTGTTAAGAAGAAGGAAGAAGTTCATAAGATGGCTGAAGCTAATAAGGCTTTCGCACATTACAGATTCTAATTATGGAATTTAGATTATTATAAGGAGGAAAATCCCTTGGCTGGAAGAGAATATCCATTAGAGAGAACCAGAAACATCGGTATTATGGCTCATATTGATGCTGGTAAGACTACTCTTACAGAGAGAATTCTTTACTATACTGGTGTTAACCATAAAATTGGTGATACTCATGAAGGTACTGCAACAATGGACTGGATGGCTCAGGAGCAGGAAAGAGGTATCACAATTACTTCAGCCGCTACCACATGCCACTGGACACTGGAAAAGGAAACAAAGGTTATACCTGGTACTCCGGAATATCGTATCAATATTATCGATACTCCAGGTCACGTTGACTTTACAGTAGAAGTTGAGCGTTCACTTCGTGTACTTGACGGCGCTGTTGGTGTATTTGATGCACAGAACGGTGTTGAGCCACAGTCAGAGAATGTATGGCGTCAGGCTGATAAGTATAACGTTCCACGTATTGCATTTATGAACAAGATGGATAAGCTGGGAGCTGATTTCTTCGGTTCAACAAAGCAGCTTATTACAAAGCTTGGAAAGAACCCTGTTTGTCTTCAGGTACCAATTGGTAAAGAAGATTATTTCCAGGGCATTGTAGATTTATTTGAAATGAAGGCATATATCTACAATGATGATAAGGGAGACAACATTACTGTTGGCGAAATCCCTGATGACTATAAGGATGTTGCTGAAGAATATCATGAAAAGCTTATTGAGCAGTGTGCGGAGCTTGATGATGAATTGATGGAGAAGTACTTAGAGGGTGAAGAAATTCCTGTAGAGGATCTCAAGAAGGCTCTTCGTGCTGCTACAATCGCAGGTACAGCAATTCCTGTACTTTGTGGTTCTGCATACAAGAACAAGGGTATCCAGAAGTTATTGGATGCTGTTCTTGAATTTATGCCTGCTCCAACAGATATCCCTGATATCGCAGGACAGGATGAAGACGGTAATGAAGTATTCGTTAAGTCTTCAGATGACGAACCATTTGCCGCATTAGCATTCAAGATTATGACGGACCCATTCGTTGGTAAGTTAGCATTCTTCCGTGTTTATGCAGGTACATTAAATTCAGGTTCATATGTACTTAACTCTTCTAAGAACAAGAAGGAAAGAGTTGGTCGTATTCTTCAGATGCATGCTAATAACCGTAAGGAAATTGACAAGGTATATTCAGGAGATATTGCAGCTGCAGTTGGTCTTAAGTTCACTATAACAGGTGATACAATCTGTGACGAGCAGCATCCGGTTATCCTTGAGTCAATGGAATTCCCAGAGCCGGTTATCGAGCTTGCTATCGAGCCAAAGACAAAGGATGCTCAGGGTAAGATGGGTGAAGCTTTAGCAAAGCTTGCTGAAGAAGATCCTACATTCCGTGCTCATACAGATCAGGAAACTGGTCAGACTATCATCGCCGGTATGGGTGAGCTTCATCTTGATATTATCGTTGACCGTCTTCTTCGTGAATTCCACGTTGAAGCAAATGTTGGTGCTCCACAGGTTGCTTACCGTGAGTGCTTTACAAAGGCAGTTGACGTAGATTCCAAGTATGCTAAGCAGTCAGGTGGTCGTGGTCAGTACGGTCACTGTAAGGTACATTTCACACCATTGCCTGTTGATAGTGAGACATTTGAATTCGAAACGAAGAATACGGTATTGATTAATGAACCACCGGTACTCTTCTGTGAGTCTTCTGTTGTAGGTGGTGCTATTCCTAAGGAATACATCCCGGCAGTAGCTGAAGGTATCAGAGAAGCTGCTAATTCAGGTATCCTTGCAGGATTCCCTGTTCTTGGTGTTAGAGCTGATATCTATGATGGTTCTTACCATGAAGTCGATTCTTCAGAAATGGCATTCCACATTGCCGGTTCCATGGCATTCAAGGAAGCTATGGAGAAGGGAGCACCAGCACTTCTTGAGCCTATCATGAAGGTTGAGATTACAATGCCTGAGGAATACATGGGTGATGTAATTGGTGATGTAAACTCACGTCGTGGACGTGTAGAAGGCATGGAAGACATTGGTAACGGTAAGATGGTTAAGGCTTATGTACCACTTGCTGAAATGTTTGGATATGCTACAGATCTTCGTTCTAAGACACAGGGCCGCGGTAACTACTCAATGTTCTTTGATCATTATGAGCAGTGTCCAAAGCAGGTTCAGGACAAGGTTGTTTCTGCAAATAAGAAATAATTATTAAAATATCAGCATAGCTGTCAATATGGCAGCTGTGCTGCAAATAAAAAATATCTTGAAAATATTGCAGATATGCAATATAATTAAGAACAGCATTTATAATACCCGAAATTCGGGTCAGTATTTAAAGGGAGGACTTTATAAAATGGCAAAGGCAAAATTTGAGAGAACCAAAGCTCATTGTAACATTGGTACCATTGGTCACGTAGATCATGGTAAGACAACTTTAACAGCAGCTATTACAAAGGTATTGTCTGAGAGAGTTGCTGGTAACGCAGCTGTAGATTTCGAGAATATTGATAAGGCTCCGGAAGAGCGTGAAAGAGGTATCACTATCTCTACTGCACACGTTGAGTATGAGACAGACAAGAGACATTACGCTCACGTTGACTGCCCAGGCCATGCTGACTATGTAAAGAACCTGATCACTGGTGCTGCACAGATGGATGGTGCTATCCTTGTTGTTGCTGCAACTGATGGTGTTATGGCTCAGACAAAGGAGCACATTCTTCTTTCCCGTCAGGTTGGTGTACCTTACATCGTAGTATTCATGAACAAGTGTGATATGGTTGATGATCCAGAACTTCTTGAATTAGTTGAAATGGAAATCACAGAACAGCTTGAAGAATATGATTTCAAGGATTGCCCAATCATTCAGGGTTCTGCTCTTCAGGCTCTTAACGATCCAATGGGTCCTTGGGGCGATAAGATTATGGAACTTATGAATACAGTTGATGAGTATATTCCAGATCCAGTTCGTGATACAGATAAGCCATTCCTTATGCCTGTAGAAGATATCTTTACAATTACAGGTCGTGGTACAGTTGCTACTGGTAGAGTAGAGCGTGGTACACTTCATCTTAATGAGGAAGTTGAAATCGTTGGTATTAAGGAAGAAACAAGAAAGACAGTTGTTACCGGTATCGAAATGTTCCGTAAGCTTCTTGATGAAGCTCAGGCAGGTGATAACATCGGTGCTCTTCTTCGTGGTGTTCAGAGAACAGATATCGAAAGAGGCCAGGTTCTTGCTAAGCCAGGTACTGTAACATGCCATAAGAAGTTTACAGCTCAGGTTTACGTATTAACAAAGGATGAAGGTGGTCGTCATACTCCATTCTTCAACAACTATCGTCCACAGTTCTATTTCAGAACAACAGACGTAACAGGTATCTGCGAATTACCAGCTGGTACAGAAATGTGTATGCCAGGTGATAACGTAGAAATGACTATCGAACTGATTCACCCAATCGCTATGGAGCAGGGTCTTACTTTCGCTATCCGTGAAGGTGGTAGAACAGTAGGTTCAGGCCGTGTTGCTAGCATCATTGAGTAATCTTTGATAGTGTCTCTAAAAAGCTAGATTTTATGGGGCTTTCCTAAGAATAGGGAAGCCCTTTTTTCGTCTTGAAAAATGTGGAAGGAATAGCGAAAAATAGGGTTAGCGGTGCACAACGGTGCCAAAAACAAAAACTCCAGCGAATTTAGGGTTCGTTGGAGAAAATTCTTTGACATATGAGATACATAGTGTTAATATAATAGTAGAAAAGGTGCTACCGATAGACGGTCAGCCCAAGTAAATTAGTATGACAAAAATGCCGCTAAGTTTACCAGACAGGGCGGCTATTTTTGTGTCTTATTGCTTCCGATGGCATTATCCGTATGGGTATTGATAATTTAAATGATTTTGAGAGGGAAAAGTAATAGACAGGGCTTAAAGGTGATATAAAAAATATATAAATTTGAATCATGGTTTTCGTGTTTTTGGTATTTTTCATTTACATAGAACTTAGGGGGGACAATGTAGCTTGTGCCATATTTTAGATAAATATAGGATGTGTTTTGTAGTGCTATATTGTATTTTGTATAAATAACAGCGGCTGAAAAATCAGCCGCTGCACAATTTATAATTTTTTATCTTTGGGTGGACATGGATCGTTTCCGTAACTATCTTTGTCGCGGATTCGACCATCACGTCCATGGATTACCAATTCGCTTTGTTGCTTGATTGCAATAGAGCGCGCATAATCGATTGCTTGTTTTTGGGTTTCAAAGTTTTTTGTAGCTTTTTCGGAGCCTTGGCGTTTGACTTGCCATTGTCCGTTGTTAGGTACTACGTGTTGATTAGCCATGTTCTGAGTCCTTTCTCTGCCTAAGCAGCAGTATAATGTTTCCAAGGAATTCTTGCTGGGTTGATTTTGGCAAGAAAACGTACAATATCAGGTCTACCATCATAAGTTGGTATTCCGCGAGAGTCTTGTGCCATTAATATAATCGGAATGTTTCCGAAGAATGGAATAAAACTAGCACGTATTTGCTCCTTGGATGGACTTCTAAGAACATAAGGCTTTACAACGACAATTCCAAAAGTTACGCCCTGTTCTTTAATTTTTGCACCATCGAATTGCATAGGATATTCCTCCTTTCCCAATTATTAGGAATAGAGATAAAAAACTTTCAAAATGATTGAATTCTGCC
The DNA here is from genome assembly GCA_029226085.1 of Thermoflexaceae bacterium. Classification (GTDB taxonomy): domain Bacteria; phylum Bacillota; class Clostridia; order Lachnospirales; family Lachnospiraceae; genus MGBC120314. The sequence continues at coordinate 38,208 of JAQXXN010000043.1, read as the reverse complement.
TTGGAATATGCTATGATTCAAATGCGACTTTGAATTCGCGAAAGCGACTTCATTTTGAAAGGGTGGTCTATAAGACCATCTTTTTTTGTCTCTATATTAGCAGTCGAGAATGACGAGTGCTAAAATTTCTAATTGAATAGTATCATGTATAGATAAATATGTCAAGCAAAATGTGAAAAAATCACAAGTTGAAAATTAGAGAGGTGAAAACAGCAAGCAAATGAAGTGAAAAAGCTTGACAAATGTGAATAAATCACAATATAATACATATATTATATACATATGAAAGAAAGAAGGTAAGTGTATGCTAATAGGTTTTTCGGTAAGTAATTACAAATCATTTAAAGAGCCACAGAAGATTTCGTTTGCGGCAAGTAAAATTACTAGACATAAAGAGCATATTACAGTAAAGAATAATAAAAGAATATTAAAAAGTGGATTGATTTTTGGAGCAAATGCGGGAGGAAAAAGTAATCTTGTAAATGCAATTCATTTTTCAAGGGAAATTATAATTAATGGTTTAGATAAGGTTAATTTAAATAAAAGTTATTTTAGAATAGAAAGTAATATGTATAAAGCACCAGGTGTATTTGAATATAGAATTATGCTTGGTGATGTAGAATATTCTTATGGATTGGCGATTTCATATATTGATAAGATTATATTGAGTGAATGGCTGATAAAAATAAGTTCTAATGGAGAAGAAACATATATTTTTAACAGGGATGTAGATGAGAATATAAGCCATGCGGAGAGTGAAATAGACTATCAAAACATGGAAGAAAAATATAAAATGGATTTTTACTTAGAAGGATTTTCTGAGAATATATCAGATGCATACAAGAAAAAAACTATATTAAGTGATATCGCGCTGAGAACTACGGATAAAGAAGGTGTGTTTGCAGAAATTAGAAAGGTATATGAGTGGTTTGCGAGTGTTATTATTTTATTTCCTGAGTCAAAATATAATGGATTAAATGAGGTTGCGGCTGACGATGATAAAAAGCGTTTTTTTTCTGCGTTGATGAATTATTTTGATACTGGTATTGATTCAGTGGAGGGCGAAAGTCAGCAAATGGATTTTGATAAGATATTGGATAATATACCTAGAACAGAAGCTGAAAAAATCAAGGTGGATATTTCAAATGCGGCTAATGAACATCCGATTATGTTTAAAGTGGGTGAGCAGATTTTTATACTTCATAAAGATGAAAATGGAAATATTGTATACAATAAACTATTGTTGAATCATGGAAATTTAGATGATATGTTTGATTATACAGATGAATCTGATGGAACAAAACGACTTTTTGATCTGATTCCAATATTTTATGAAAATGGAAGAGGAAGTTTGATTTTGATTGACGAGATAGATAGAAGTCTTCATACAAATTTAACTAGAAAATTTCTTGAACTTTTTTTTGAAATTGTTGAAGATAGAGAATGTCAATTGGTTGCAACTACGCATGATTCAAATCTGTTGGATTTAGAACTTTTAAGACAAGATGAGATATGGTTTGTAGAACGTCAGGCAGACCATAGTTCAAAAGTATTTTCACTAAATAGGTTTAAAGAAAGATTTGACAAGAAGATAGATAAAGAATATTTGTTAGGAAGATATGGAGCGATTCCGATATTTGATGATGATTTTGTATTGGAGGATGCGTATGAAGAATAAATATAGGTTAAGCTCCAATGCATTTGAAAGAGAGGAAGAGACTGACAAAGTGGAACCTCAAAAAGTCTTTTTTCTATCTGTGGAGGGAAACGCAACAGAAAAAGAATATTTTGAAGCTATATCTGCCAATAGAAAGGCATTAGGTATTAATGCAATAGTTGATATAGAGGTGTTGAATAGAAGGCGAAAAGATACAAATAGTGCCCCGGAGCATGTGGTTGAGCTATTAGAAGAATATTTGCGATTAAGAGAGTATGGACGAGAATCTTTAGTTAATGATATACCAAATAACTTTGTTGAAAAGTATGGAATAGAATTTATTCAAAATTATCTCAAGGGTGAGGGAGAAATCTCTCGAAAACAAAAGAATGAATTTGTGACAGATCTTCTAAAGATAGGATATGATATTAATTATCGAAAGTATTTGGATAAATATCATAATGAACTCGATGAATTCGGGATTTTGATTGATAGGGATATGCAAACGCATTCGGAAGTAGATATGATAGAATGCATTAAATATTGTAAAGATAAGGGATATGCTTGTTATATTGCGAATCCATGTTTTGAGTTCTGGTTATTGCTACACTTGAGTGATGTGAAGAAAGAGTATTGCGACAGAATGTTAGAACTAAAAGAAAATAGAAAAGTTTCGGATAAACATACTTTTGTAAGTAAGGAAGTTTCGGAGAAGGCACATCATGGAAAAAGTGGGATTAATTTTCGGAAAAATTATATGCCATATATTGGTATTGCGATCTCTAGGGCAAAAGAATTTGCGTCAACCGAGGATGAATTAGTGGACAATATTGGTTGTAATGTATGGAAATTAGTTGAAACAATGAAAAATTACAAATTATAAATGAATTATGGCGAGGCAAGATGCCTTGCCATAAATTGTATAAGGATAAAGGTGCATTGGAAATATGGCAGGAAGAGATGGCGCACGTGGATATGTATATCAAGCACTTGTGGCAGTGTTTAAGTGTTTTCAGTATGACTCATGGAATCAAATAAAGGTTGAGCCATTAACTAATAATGATAAGGTTGATATTTTATTGAAAAAAGACGAGGTGTTGATAAAGGCTATCCAAGTGAAATCAAGTGTTAATAAATTTAAAAAACCAGATATTGAAAAATGGATAGATGAGATAAAAAAAGACATAAAGGCTATGGATTATGAATTGGTCTTAGTAGGAGACGGTTTAACGAAACCTGCGAGAGAATTTATTCAAGAAAATAATAATGATAAAAACAATCATGTTTATATTGAAATTATTGAAGGCGGAGAACGAGGGATAGAGAAACTTACCAAGAATTATGTGTTGGAATTTTTAGAATGTTATAATCCTGAGTGCAGTATTTCGGTAAATCAAATAGATGACATGGCAAATAAAATTTTTGCAAAACTCATGAAAATTAGCACGAATGAGAATTGGTTTTCCAAAAATGACTTGATCAATACAATCAATAGAAATATGACATCTAATACAAGTCAAAAGAAGATGTGGAATTCAATTAAGCGAGTTATACTTAGCATTGTTTGTGTTGCAGTGTTTTATATTTCAATATATGTGTCAAAGGGTTCTCTTATTCCAATGTTATGCGTTGTCTTCTCGGATGTAATGGTTGCAGTTATATGGGGACTTTTGAAGTATAGCGACATTCATTTTTGGAAGAATCTGGGGAATGATAATGAGTGGTTTAGTTCTCGAAAATATGGTTCCGAATGTAGAAGTATTGCTGTGAATATTAATAAAGATGGTATATCACACAAGCAGAAAGTTTATATAGAAAATTTATTGGCAGAAAGAATTGATAATATAGAGGGGGTAATAAAATTTTTCTCTGGAAATACAGAAAGAAACCATATTGCATTTAAAACTATAGATATTGATAGTGGTCGGGAAGTAAAAATAGATGAGATAGCTTATGATACAGATCGTGAGTATGGTGATAAAACTTATTGGGATGAGGTGGAATTGCATATCGATAATATAGTTTCTAAAGATAGTAGAGCGTGCGTTTGGTCGGGCACAGTTATTAAATTTTTTAGAATATATAATTTTGACCAATTTAATTATTTAAGGTTGGGTGAAATAAGGATATTGCCATATGAAATAACATGGTTTAAAAATGAGATTGTTCAGAAGATATGGCGTTATATAAATAATTTGTTGACTGTATATTTGGGCGGCTATGATAGAAATAATTTGTGGAAGCATATTAAAATAAAAGTAATTGGATTCTGTGGAAGACTGGTTTGTAGATTGCAAGGAGTATTATTGATTTGTTTAATTATTGCTGTTATATTAGGTGTTTTGTATGGGCAACTATATTGGATGATTGAATTTATAAAATATATATTTTAGCAAAAAATGTAAATACATTTCTAATGTCTGGCTGCTAATAACATTAGTCCGGCATATGATGTATATTTGCCGGACTAATGAAAGGATGTGTTAAAACACCTCCAAACTATCCTCCGCATCCACCCATGCCTGCATCTCGCCATCAAGAGCAAGCCGGGTATATTCCAATGGATTATCAATTGCCAGAGCATTCAAGCACCGTTGGGAATTAGGTGTGGTCCGTATCCCGGATTCTGCCTGATTGCAGTCGATCCGGAGAATGTAGCCGTCATAGTGGTTAATGTCGATGCTGTTGTGCATCGGGTTATATTCAGCGTGTATCAATTTCATTGTTATTAGTCCTTTCATTTGAATTGGAGGTAAAAAGCCCATGGGCTTATTTTGGACTTGAAAAACTTTCGAAATAGATATAATAATCACAAAATGCACCATTCCATAAAATAAAACATCACTAGAAATATTCAGAACAATACAAATTGTGATATTAACAGTCGTGTTGCTACTATCATTGAGTAATTGTAAATAATACAGTAAATTTAAGGATTTACGAGATTTCTCGGGGACCCTTTCATGGTGCAAAATTATTATATAAGGAATTATGTATGTCTTCCAGTGCCGAAACTGGTCATAAATAACTTTGTCGTATGAGGCAGGTATGCTATAATGATTATATATAGGATGAATATGACTCTTGGGAGGTTCACAGTGAAAAAGTTAATTATTCTTTAGAGGAAATTCCGGAAGTGGAATAACTACAGTTGCTAAAGAATTGCAGTGTAGATTTGGGTGTAACACAATGTATATCTCCCAAGAGATGATTCGGAGAGAAATTCTTAAAAGAAAAGTATTGTGCAGGAGATTTATGATGCAGTTATTGAAGGAAAATAAATTTGAAAGCGATTAAGGATAGAAGAAGCATACGAAAATATAAAGACGAGTCTGTTAGCAGAACTGATATTGAAATAATTCTTAAAGCCGGAATGTTAGCCCCCTCAGCTAAGAATCGACAACCATGGAAATATTATGTATATTCAGGAAACGAAAAAGATAAGCTTCTTGATTGTATGGAGAATGGGTTAGTAAGAGAGCGTGATGGAGACAGGCTGTTGCCGAATTCGCAGAATGGATTACCAGACGCTTTTAATACATTAAGAATAATGCGAGAAGCACCGATTCTTATTATTATTGAAAACACAAATGGTGTATCTCCATATTCTGAAATTGATGCAGATATTAGAGTGGCAGAAATATGTGATAGCTTATCCATTGGAGCGTCAGTTCAGAATATATTATTAACAGCAACTGAGTTGGGTTATGGCACATTATGGATTGCCAATACTTGCTTTGCCTACAATGAATTGGTGAATTATATTGATATAAAAGGTCAGTTAGCAGGTGCAATTTCCCTAGGCGTTCCTAATGAAATGCCGAATCCAAGACCGCGAAAGCAATTTGAGGATATTGTGGTATATAGAGAATAGTATTTTCGAACCGTTTGTAAGAAAGGAACAAAGCTGACTATAACAGGAGTATTAAAGGTGGAAGATATAAAATGGATATTAATATACATATCAGACCAGAATTACCATCAGAATATGAAGTGGTAAACAATGTAATATATACCGCTTTTTCTGAGCAACATGGAGCTGAAATAGGAAAATTTATGACGGAACATTTTGCAGAGGAACGAAAAAAAGATAGCTTCATTCCCGAACTTTCATTAGTTGCAGTTATGGAAGATGAAACTATGGTGGATAAAAGTATTTGGAGGTAAGTGCAGGATGGTTGAGAATAGAAAATGAATTTTATGTTTTTAAGTTTAAATAATATTGAAATACCTGCAGAAAAATATGATATTCTTCCGACAGGGATTATTCCTAATACCGAGATGTATGTGATAAGTCCGGAGTGTACTTTTACATATAACGGAAAGAATGTTACAAGTATAGTGGATGCTTCACCAATTCAGGAGGATCTTGGAAAGTACGATTGGTATGCGATGATGCGCAAACCAATGATTGCTGTTTGGACAGAAACAGAAGAACTTGAACTGCAATTTAACTCAAAAGAGGAAGCAGATGCGTATTATACACCGAAAGAATTATTTTATTCGGACATTGTATTTGCTTTTACAATGGCAACTTGGTTTGTAAAAGATTGTTGTGTATATTCGGATTCATATTATTGGTGTAATATGGACAATTATTATACGGTTAAAGGGAAACGTAGTTTTCAACAGACGAATGCATCTGGGAAAATGGAAGTAACTTCGTTTAATCAGAAAGAAATAGAGGATGTGTATGGTTATTTGGCATTGATTTTAGACATTTTTCATTCAGCAATAGAAAATCATGAAATCAATCCGTATGAATCACTATATAGTCAAGGAACACTAATATGTAATACAGAATCGGCAGTAAAAAATGAAGGAAGTAGCTTTTATAGAATCCTGCTGTTATTACAACTTGCCAGAAAGACCGGTTTTTTACCTGAAAAGATAAGTATGTATTGTGCTATACTTGAGTGTTTATTTGCAATAGAAAAAAATCATCGAAAAAATATTTCTGAGATGACAGCAAAATTTGTGGCTGCAAATAGTGAAGAAAAAACTATGATAGAACGAGATATGAAAGATGCATATAGTGTTCGATCGGATTTTGTTCACGGAGATGTAAATACACTTTTTGAAACAAATGAACAAATAGTCATGCTGTCAGGAAGATTGGATGATTATGTTCGTAGAGCTGTTCGAAAAGCTTTTGTCGATGAAAATTGTAAGTATGAAAATACGGATGAAGATAAAAAAAGAGTGAGACAATATTTTGAGTTGATTTTTACTCAGATATCGTACATACTATAAAGTTATACGAACAGACAGTTCATAATAAGTTTAATTCGATTACGGAAAAAGAAAAAACGGAAAATCAGAATCAGCAGCATAATGTAAGAAGAGAGGAAATTGCACCTGTTAATCAGAAGATGTAACCTTATGGTTTTGAACCATAGAAGAGATGAACATTAAAGAAAATATTGTACCATTCATCATCGAGGACAATTTGAAACTGTATTATTATCGTGGATTAAAGGAGTGGAAAAATTTACCGCATATTTACATTCTCTATATTCTAATAAGATAGTCTGATTTTAATAAACTAATTACAATAAAAATAGAATGTCTTGCATGATTGCCGGGACACGAATATTATAATATAATGTAGAAAAACAGAAATTTCAAACCGATTTACAATTACGTAAGGTTTGTTAAAAGGAGAATAATAATGCAATTCAAATTAACCAAGGAAGAAAGAAACTGGATACTGTACGATGTGGGAAATTCTGCATTTACATTGTTGATAGCTACAATCATACCGATATATTTTAATTATCTTGCAGAAAATGCCGGCTTGTCAGAAGTGAGCTATCTGGCATACTGGGGATATGCAGTTTCTGCGGCAACATTAATTGTGGCTCTTATGGGACCGGTACTTGGTTCACTGGCAGATAACAAAGGATATAAGAAAAAGATTTTTGTCTTATCCCTTCTGGTTGGAGTGATAGGATGTATCAGTCTGGGATTTGCGAAAAGCTGGATTTTGTTTCTGGTTATCTATGTCATTGCCAAGGCGGGATATTCCGGAAGCTTGATTTTTTATGATTCCATGCTTTCAGATGTCACCACCGAGGAACGGATGGATCATGTGTCTTCCTGGGGATATGCCTGGGGATATATTGGAAGCTGTATTCCGTTTGTCCTTTCCCTTTTGCTGGTTCTCAAATCGGATGCCATTGGAATATCCATGGAATCAGCCATGGTGATTGCATTCGTCATTGTTGCAGTATGGTGGATTGGGATGACATTGCCGCTACTTAAAACCTACCGGCAGAAAAATTACGTGGAGAAAAGTTCCCATGTGGTTAAGGAAAGTTTTATAAGGCTTGGAAAAACATTTATGAACATGCGGAAGGAGAAAAAAATATTTCTCTTCTTTTTAGCATTCTTTTTCTATATTGATGGTGTGTATACCATAATAGACATGGCGACTGCTTATGGGTCGGCACTTGGCCTTGACAGTACGGGACTTTTGCTTGCACTTCTGGTAACACAGATTGTAGCATTTCCTTTTGCCATTCTATTTGGAAGACTGGCACAGAAATATGACGCAGAAATATTAATTACCGTATGTATTACTGCATACATTGGAATTGCAGTATTCGCAATGTTTCTTTCATCACAGTTTCAGTTTTGGATTCTTGCCGTTTTTGTGGGAATGTTTCAGGGAGGGATTCAGGCATTATCCCGTTCATACTTTGCCAAAATTATTCCGGCAAATCAGTCCGGGGAATATTTTGGGCTGTTGGATATTTGTGGAAAGGGTGCTTCTTTTATGGGAACAACCGTAGTCAGTGTGGTTTCCCAGCTGACGGGCAATATCAACCAGGGTGTGGGAATGATTTCACTGATGTTTGTTGTGGGCCTGTTGCTATTTAGGAGAGCGGTTAAAGAATCGTAACGGTTATTTATGTGTTTTTATGGGCAAAATTATAATCCCAGGACTTCTTCTACCGTTTCCACAGCAGCGCGGATGCAGTCAGGACAGGAACAGAGCATTTTGCCTGTTTCAACGCCCTTTAGTTCCTTGCAGACGGTGCTTCCTGTTTTTTCTTGAAAACGATTTAATAATTCCTTGGACAATTTATAAGTATCGGCTTTGGTGGCAGGGGCATCAACATTACCGTCACTGTTTTTGAGACCGGCAAGCATGATGGCACCTGATAATGCACCACAGGTTCCTTCCATGCAGCCCATTCCCAGACCAAAGCCTTCTCCGGCTTTAAACAGAATCTGTTCATCAATGCCGGATTCTTCACAAAATGCGCAGGCAACAGCCTGACAGCAATTAAAACGTTTGTCATGTAATTCAATGGCTTTTTCTTTTTTAGTCATGGTATTTTCTATTTTCCTTTCCTATGATTTATTCAGATATTTGTAAATATTCTATTATACTTTCGGAAAGAATTCAACATGAGAAATTATAATAAAAATCATAAAATATGGAATACTTTAAAGAAACACGGAATATATATATTTGGACTTTTTAGTTTATTATACTTTATCATGATTGAGGTGGATTGAATGAAAAGAATAAAATATGGATTTATCATGGCTATCGTAATAATAGTAGTCTTTTGTACGGGGTGTGGTAAGGACAGGCAGCAGGACGGGATGACACAGGTACGTGCATTTAAACAGACGGAGACGGGGCAGCATGTAATGAATAATAATGAGATAAAATATGAAGAGAATAATTATGAAGAATGTCAGGGAATGATAACCATGATAGGAGATTCCATCCTGCTTGGTGCATCGGAAGAACTTCGCCAGATTTTCCCAGACTGTATCATTGATGCCAAGAAAAACCGTCAGGTGGAGGAAGGAATTGAAATTATAAAAAATCTTGATGCACAGGAAAAACTGGGAGATACGGTAATCATAGCCCTTGGAACAAACGGAACATTTACGGATGAGGTGGCAGAACAAATTCTTTATTGTCTGGGGGAAGAACGGAAAATATACTGGGTTACAGCTTATGGAAGGAATCTCTCATGGGAGGATGAAGTGAATGAAAAAATCCACCAGCTTTCAGACACACATGATAATATTTGGGTTTTGGACTGGGAAGATATTGCAGATGAACATGAAGAATGGTTTTGTGAGGACGGAATTCACCTGAATGCAGAAGGACAGGCAGGGTATGCGGATTTCATTTCATTACAAATTTTTTCGTAGATATTGTCAGTTTCCATAAAATATTTTACAATAGTTTTATTATATCAACGATAAAGGGAGCGATTATTTTATGGATTTTACAGCAGTAAAAAGTAACCTGGAAGCACTTGGCTATAAAGTATCCTGCTTTGATACGGCAGAGGAAGCAGCAGATTATGTGAATCGTTGTGTAGATGGACAAACAGTAGGATTTGGGGGATCAATGACATTACAGGAAATGGGATTATATGAAAAAATGGAATCCCATAATCATATGTTATGGCATTGGAGAGTGCCGGAGGGAAAGAACGGTGCCGAAATCTTAAGGGAAGCCCAGACAGCAGATGTGTACGTGTCTTCCGTGAACGGAATTGCAGAGACGGGAGAAATCATTAATATTGACGGAAACTGTAATCGTGTTGCAGGAATCATGTACGGACACCGGAAGGTATTTCTGATAGCCGGTGAGAATAAGATTGCACCGGACTATGATAGAGCACTGGAACGTGCAAGAAATATTGCTGCACCATTGAATGCAAAAAGGCTGAACAGGAAGACTCCATGTGCTGTCAAGGCGGACCACTGCTATAATTGCAACAGTCCGGAAAGAATCTGCAGGGGACTTTCCGTGTTGTGGGAAAAACCAAGCTGTGGAGAATTTGAAGTGGTGCTGGTGCATGAAAACCTGGGGTATTAAAATACATAAAAAAGCGATGAATAAAAGCTGCCAGTAGGTGATATTCACCCAGATGGCAGCTTTTGTTTTCATATGTATAAAAATTTTTTATTTTCTGCAACTTTTTACCTAACTCATCCATCTAATAGGTGTAGCTACAAAAAAGGGAGAAACGGTGAGGAAGTATAATGAGAAAGAATAATGAGGTATTAATCAATGAGCTCCTGATTCAGAATTATGAAAAATATTACCGGATTGCTTTTGGATACGTGCATAATGGAACGGATGCCATGGATATTGTTCAGGAAGGAGCATATAAAGCAATATATCATTCGGACAAATTAAAAAAGCAAGAATATGCGGATACATGGATATGCAGGATTATGATTAATGAAGCAATGGAATTTTTCAGAAAGCAGAATGTTGATTATGCCGATATGGAGGTTCTGGACGTTGGAAGGGAGGAAGAGTACGAGGACGTTGACTTGCAAAAGGCAATCGACCGGCTTTCACCGGAAGAAAAGAAAGTTGTGCTGTTAAGGTATTTTGAAGACATGAGTTTAAATCAGGTCGCAGAGATTGCAGGGGAGAATCTCAATACGGTTAAGAGCAGGCTGTACCGGGCACTTGATAAGTTAAAATTGTCACTTGGAGATGCATGAAAATCCGGTAGAAAGGAAGGAAGACATGGAGAATCGGAATGAGGAATTTAGAAAGATGAAGGCAGAGTATAAGATGGCGGCTGTTCCCAAAGAGGGAAAAAATAAAATGGAGGAAGCTATATGGAGGGCTAAAATGGATAAGAAGAGGGAAAACAGAAAGAAAATAATAAGAAATGCAGGTTTATGTGCAGCGGCAGCATTAGTTCTTGTGGGGCTTCCAAACATGAATTCGGATATTGCGTATGCAATGGGAAATCTTCCATTGGTGGGCGGATTATTCCGGGCAGTAACAATCCGGGAATATAATTATGATGATGGAAATAATAATGCAGCTGTTGTGGTGCCAAATGTCATTATTGAGGATGAGAATACAGGGGTAAGCATGGGGAATTCGGATGCTGTCAATACAGTAAATAAGAGTGTGGAAGAATATATTGCAGAGTTGACAGAAGAATTTAAACGGGAAATGCAGGAAGAAGGTCACATGGGACTGGATGTGTCTTACGAGACAGTAATGGATAGGGATGACTGGTTTACGTTAAAAATAACTGTGGTAAAGACACAGGCAAGTGGATATGAATTTTCACGTTTTTATCATATTGACAAGAAAAATGACAAGGTGGTTTGTTTAAAGGATTTATTCCCTGAAAATCCGGATTATATCCGTATAATCAGTGAGGAAATCAAAAAGCAAATGAAGGAACAGATGGAAGATGGAACCTGCATGTATTTTCTGGAAGGGGATGAACTTGTGGACGGATTCTCTGAGATTAGTGAAAACCAAAACTTCTATTTTAACGCAGACGGTAATCTGGTGATTGTATTTAACGAATATGAAGTTGGTCCGGGATCTATCGGTGCACCGGAATTTGTCATGCCGGAAGAAATTTTTCATAAATAAATTTTAGTTTATTGCTAGGAAAAGGCATAACATGGATATTCTATAAGGAATATTCCTGGTATGCCTTTATTTTGTATAAATTACCGTTGCATGGAAAGAATGAATATGTTATCGTATTAATAGTTTAAAATTATACTAAGTTTGGTCTGGTGAATCATGAAGAATAAGATGGAAATTTTGCTCTATGGGCACTTATATAAGAAAATGAGTGAAAAATACATGCTTCCGATTCGTGAAAAATATGACCTTCGGCAAATTGACATAGAAATCCTGTATTTATTGCATTGTGCCGGGGAAAATAATACTTCAAGTGATATTGGCAAATCACAGCTTTTTACCAAGGGTCATATTTCACAATCCGCTAACAGACTGGAACAGATGAAGCTTATCACCATTGTTTCGGATGAGAATGACAGAAGATGCATGCATCTTCGTCTTACAAAGGCAGCACAGCCGGTTCTGGAAAAAATCATAAGCGCAAGGGATAAGATGTATCAGGTGATTTTTAACGGAATAACAGAGGAAGAACAGAAAGTGCTGATTAGTGCGGTTAATAAAATTGAGTCAAACATGAAAGATACTTTATAATATTCAAAACTTGACTTTGTTTTATTAATGGGATATTCTATTAATGAATGGTTTAAAAATAAACAATTAAGAAGGGAGATAGGAGTATGGGGTATGAAAAGGAAATAATGAAGTATGCGGAAAAAGTGAAATCACTTTGTCTCGAGAATGATACCATTTCTGATGATTTATTCAGGGAATACGGTGTCAACAGAGGACTTCGTGACCAGAATGGCAAGGGTGTGCTTACGGGTCTTACCAATATATCCAAGGTGGTATCTTTTAAGGATGTAGATGGTGAACGTGTACCTTGTGATGGTGAACTCTGGTATCGTGGATACCGGGTAAATACTCTGATCGAAAATCTTGGGGAAGGTTTTGGCTTTGAAAAGACGGCATATCTTCTACTGTTTGGTAATCTCCCAAGCGAGGAAGAATTATTTGAATTTATAAAGGTGCTGGCAGATGCAAGAAGTCTGCCAACGAATTTTACAAGGGATGTCATCATGAAGGCTCCGACAAAAGATATTATGAATTCCATGACAAGGAGTATTCTGACACTGGCTTCCTATGATAAGAACATGGCAAGTAATGATATTGGAAACTGCATCCGGCAGTGTATCCAGCTGATTAGTACATTTCCGATGCTTGCCGTGTACGGATATCATGCTTACAATCATTATGAGAATGACGAAAGTATGTATATTCACCGTCCAAACCGGAAGCTTTCCACTGCAGAAAATCTTCTGATGATGTTAAGAGCAGATAAGAAGTATACGCAGATTGAAGCAAAGGTACTGGATGTTGCATTAATGCTTCATATGGAGCATGGCGGTGGAAATAATTCCACCTTTACCACAAGAGTTGTAACCTCTTCCGGTTCGGATACTTATTCAGCCATTGCAGCCGCCATGTCCTCACTGAAGGGACCAAAGCATGGAGGTGCCAACATCAAGGTCATGGAGATGATGCAGGATATCAAAAAGCATGTTTCCAATACGGATGATAAGGATGAAATCCGAGATTATCTTTCAAGAATGCTTGATGGGGAAGTATTTGACGGTAAGGGCTTAATCTATGGAATGGGTCATGCGGTATATTCTCTTTCAGACCCGAGAGAAAGAATTTTTAAGGGCTTTGTGGAAAAGCTTGCCGTGGAAAAGGGACGTGATAAGGATATGCGTCTTTACAATAATATCGAAGAGATTGCGCCTCAGGTAATTGCGGAAAAAAGAAAAATTTTCAAGGGTGTCAGCCCGAATGTGGATTTTTACAGTGGGTTTGTATATGAAATGCTGGGAATTCCGATGGAACTTTATACTCCTATTTTTGCCATTGCAAGAATTGTGGGATGGAGTGCACACCGCATCGAGGAATTAATCGGAATGAACAAGATTATTCGTCCGGCTTACCTTAGTGTAATGAAGGAACGGGAATAAATATTTTTCTAAAAATTGGTTATTGCACTGACTTTGTAGTATAATAAGAACGGAAATAAAATTTGATATTATAGAAAAAGGTGCAGCCGGTTTGAAGAAGATAAATAAGAATCTTTTATTTAATACAATTAAAATAACGGCTGCCAGTATCATTGCAATACTGGCAGCTTATTTATTAAATCTGGAATTTGCCATGTCGGCGGGAATTGTGGCGATACTAAGCATACAGCCAACGAAGAAAGAAACAATAAAGACGGCACTGGGGCGTTTCTTTGCGTTTATCTGTGCGCTGGCGATTTCATTTGTGTGTTTTGAAACCATGGGCTATAACGTGTGGGCATTTGGTGTATATCTGTTCTTTTTTATACTCATATGCCTGAAATTCAAATGGAACAGTGCAATGGCAATGGATTCCGTGCTGATTACACATTTTCTGTCTGTAGGACGTATGGATGCTCCCATGCTTCTTAATGAACTGCTGATTTTTTTGTTAGGTGTCAGTGCCGGAATCATTGCCAACATGCATCTTAAAAAGGACAGGGTAGCCATTGAGGAGTTAAAGAACAATACGGATAATCAGATGAAAAAGATATTATTCCGGATGTCGGAGAGAATACTGACGGAGGATATGACCGATTATAACGGTGAATGTTTTAATGTTCTCTCAGATTATCTTCATCAGGCAAAGAACATGGCGGATGTCAATTATCAGAACCAGTTTAAAAAAGATGATGTGTTTGACATGGAATATCTTAAGATGAGGGAAAAACAGTGTCAGATACTTTATGAAATGTATAAAAATGTGCGGCGTATTAAGACAACACCGGTACAGGCAGAGAAAATATCCGGATTTTTAAAGACGGTATCGGAAGAATACCATAAGGATAACACAGTGGAGGAACTTCTTTTGAAATTTCAAGAACTGGATGAGGGCATGAAAAATGAGCCGCTTCCGGTAGATAGAAGTGAATTTGAAGACAGGGCACAGCTTTTTTCTCTGTTAAGGCTTCTGGAAGAATTTTTACAGGTTAAGGCAGAATTTGCAGACCGCTATATTGAAAATAAACAGGACTGATGTTATATCAGGGTTTGGAGGTTTATATGAAGATTTTGGTTATCGGAGGAAGTTATTTTCTGGGAAAGACATTTACCATGCTGGCGAGGGATTATCATGAACTATATCTTTTGAACAGGGGAAACCAGCCTTTTGATGAAGAGGATATTGTTGAGTATGTAATGGATCGCCATGACAGTAAGGCATTATCCATAATACCGGAAGAGTATTTTGATGTCATAGTGGATTTCTGCGCGTATCAAAAGGGCGATATTGAGCTGGTTACAAAGAATCTGAAAGCATCTTTTAAACAATACATTTTTATCAGCACCTGTGATGTATATAGACGTGGAACCATGCAGGTAATGAATGAGGACAGTGAACTGGAAGACAGGAATTTTGGAGGGCAGGCAGGAGATTATATAACCGGAAAGGTTCTTTTGGAGGAAGAGCTTCGCCGGTGCTGTAAGGAAAGAAAGGCAGCCTTTACCTCAATCCGTCCGGCCTTTATCTATGGACCGGATAATTATGCACCTCGGGAATCGGTTTACTTCAAATGGATTCTGACTGCCGGACAGATTCTTCATCCTTATGATGCAACAGGCGAATTTCAGATGGTTTTTGTGCTGGATGTGGCAAAGGCAATTCTTGCGGCATGCGGTAATGAAAAGGCATATAACCGTGCATTCAATTTGTGTAATCCGGATAGCCTGACTTATGAAGATTTTGCGGATATATTGGAAAATGCAATGGGACTTTCCTTTGAAAAAGTGGAATTATCCGTTGGGGAAGTGCTGGAGAAGGAAATTCCGCTTCCGTTTCCGTTAACCAGGGAGGAATCCCAATGGTATGACGGGAGCAGGGCAGCGGAACTCGGAATACAGTATACACCCATAGAACAGGGAATGGCGGTTACGGCGGAGTATTATCAGAATACCTGATACGGAGGAGATTGATAAATGAATATAGAAAAGGTACTAAACGAACTGGACAATTTGTTTGCAGCAAATCAGCTGGATAAGGTGGAAGGGTTTCTCCTGGAAAAACATGCCGAAGCGGAAAAAGAGAATGATGCAGGTGCAGACTTAAGTATTCTGAATGAACTGATAGGATATTACAGGGAGTTTACGGAATATGAAAAGGCACAGAATGTTGTGAAAAAAGCACTGGAACTTGTGGAAAGAGAGGAACTTAACGGCACACTTGCACATGGAACCACGCTTTTAAATGTCGCCAATGCTTATCGTGCCATGGGAAAATATGAGGAGTCTGAAAAAGCATATGGACAGGTCATTAAAATCTATGAAATGACCATGGAAGAGGATGATTTTCGTTTTGCCAGCCTCTATAATAATATGAGTCTGTTATTTCAGTCCTGTGGCAGGTATCAGGATGCCTGTGAGAGCCTGAAAAAAGCATTGGCTATCGTGAAACAGCATCCGGAGGCAGAGATTGAGCTTGCCGTGACGTATACTAATCTGGGACAGGCGTGCATGAGGCTTTCTGATATGGAAGAATCTGGGAAAAACCTTCTTCTGGCAGAAAAGATTTTTGAAAAAACCGATAAGAAGGATTACCACTATTGTGGCTGTGCCAATGCACTGGGAGAATTTTATTATACTAATAAGGAGTATGAAAAGGCGATTTCTTATTATGAAGAGGCACTTCTTAATATGTATCAGACTGCCGGAATGACCGGTAATTTCCAGGCAATCCGGGAAAATCTCATGGAAGCATACAGGAAAGCCGGGAGAAAAACTTATGATAACATGCTGGATTTGTGTCAGGATTATTATGAACAGTATGGAAAGCCGATGATTGAAGAGAAATTTCCGGAATATGTGGGAAGAATTGCAGTGGGGTTATGCGGAGAAGGCTCAGAGTGCTTCGGGTTTGATGATGAGATATCCACAGACCATGACTGCGGACCGGGCTTTGCAATGTGGATGGCGGATGACGTTTTCGATGCCATCGGTGGAAAACTAAACGAAGAATATGAAAAGCTTCCAAAGGTATTTGCCGGAAGAATACGCAATGAAACAGCAATGGGCACCGGAAGATGCGGTGCAGTAAGGATTGATGGTTTCTTTGAGCGTGTACTGGGAGGAAAAAAGATACCAGAGACGGAAGAAGATTTTCGTGACGTGGAAGAATATGCCCTGGCTGCAGCGGTAAACGGCAGGGTATTTCATGACCCTGAGGGAATATTCACGAAAAAAAGAGAATATTTATTACAATACTATCCAAGAAACGTCTGGCTTGAGAAAATTGCACGGACATTAATGAAATGTGCACAGGCAGGACAGTATAATTATGGAAGAATGATGGCAAGAGGCGATTATGTGACGGCGCAGATTGCGTTGTCGGAATACATGAAGAGTATGATGGAACTTGTTTTCTTATTAAACCGCAGATATGCACCGTACTATAAATGGCAGCATAAAGCATTGGCGTCACTTCCCATTCTGCCGGAAATCGGAGACATTCTTACCGCTGTCTGCGACATGCCGTCACAGCGTGAGGCATGGAAGGAATTCCGGTATAACGGAAACGTCAATCAGCAGGACATGATTGCGATGACCATTGAAATTGTGGCAAAGCTTGTGGTAAACCGGTTACAGGAAATGGGACTGTCAAAAATCGATGAAGCCTATCTGGAAGTTCAGGCAAAAGAGGTGTTAAAGCATATGGATAGAGAAAGCAAAATGGATAAGGTGGACTGTATTGTCCGAATGGAATGGGAAGAATTTGACAAGGTGCAGAATGAAGGCGGAAGGGCGGACTGTCAGGATGACTGGGAGACATTTTCCATCATGAGGAAAAGCCAGTACATGACATGGACGGATGAGATGCTGGATGAATATAGATGGTATTTTGAAGACTGCATGAAACAGGGAAGAAATCTTATTACGGAAAAGTATGGGCGGATGATGGAAAGCACGGTCCCGTGGGAATATGAGAAGATAAAGGATGCCTTTCCGGTTTTATCGGAAGAACAAAAACAAATCATGGAGGAAATTATTAAAATACAGGTTCAATGGATGGAGGAATTTGCAAAGGAATATCCACATATGGCGGGCAATGCCAGAAGCATTCATACATCAGAAGACAGGGTATTTAACACCTCCTATGAAACATATCTTAGAGGGGAACTTTCAACCTATTCGGATGAAATGCTGCTGCTTTACGGCAGATTTATAGCAGAACTTGTTAAGGAAGGAAAAAATCTTGCAAGGCTTACAATGGAAAATACTGCAAAGTTATATGGCTATGATTCTTTAGATTCTGCGGAAAAATCACTTATCCATTGACAAGAAAAAAGTTATCAGTTATAACTTAATAATAAGTTAATTAACCTGGATGAACGACATGGGAGAGACCGGAAAGCCGGAACATATAATAAAAATGTTCCTGACAGGAACCGGCGCCGAAGGTGAAGCCGCAACAAACTCTCAGGCAAAAGGACCATGTCCGGACTGGACTCTGGAGAGCATACAATGCACCGAAGAAGCAATATCATCATAAGATAAATCTTTCAGGTACAAGAGACAGAGGCGTGCTGGATTTTCTGCCAGTACGCCTTAATTAGCTTGCAGACAGGCAGGCGGATTTTCTGTCTGTGTGTATTACCTGGAAAGATGAGAAAGGATGAGGAATTTATGAAAACAGACATTGAAATTGCACAGGAAGCGAAAATGATTCCAATCAGGGATGTGGCAGCAAAGCTTGGAATTGAGGAAGATGAGCTGGAACTGTACGGAAAGTACAAGGCAAAGCTTTCGGATGAACTGGAGGAAAGGATTCAGGATAACCCGGACGGCAAATTAATTCTTGTAACTGCAATTAATCCTACACCGGCAGGAGAAGGAAAGACAACCGTCAGTGTGGGTCTGGGTGAAGCATTGTGTAAAAAGGGAAAGAAAGCAGTCATCGCTTTAAGGGAGCCTTCCCTTGGTCCATGCTTTGGTGTTAAAGGTGGTGCCGCCGGCGGCGGATATGCGCAGGTTGTTCCGATGGATGAACTGAATCTTCATTTTACGGGGGATTTTCATGCAATTACATCTGCCAATAATCTGCTTGCGGCAATGCTGGATAATCATATCCAGCAGGGAAATGCGCTGGATATCGACACCCGTCAGATTGTATGGAAGAGATGCCTTGACATGAATGACAGGGTTCTGCGGAATGTCGTGGTAGGACTTGGAAATAAGACGGACGGTTTTGTAAGGGAAGATCATTTTACCATTACCGTTGCATCAGAAATCATGGCGATTCTTTGTCTGGCAGAAGATATCAGGGACTTAAAGGAACGACTGGCAAAGATTATCGTGGCATATAACAGAAGCGGCGAACCGGTTACGGCAGCAGATTTACATGCAGTAGGAGCCATGGCAGCGTTATTAAAGGATGCAATTAAGCCGAACATGATCCAGACCCTGGAAAATACACCGGCACTGGTACATGGCGGCCCGTTTGCCAATATTGCACACGGCTGTAACAGTATCCGTGCAACCAAGATGGGCTTAAAGCTTGCCGATTATGTGGTGACGGAAGCAGGTTTTGGAGCGGACCTTGGAGCTGAGAAGTTCTTCGATATTAAGTGCCGTAAGGCAGGACTTAAGCCGGATGCAGTTGTTCTTGTGGCAACGGTTCGTGCATTAAAATATAATGGCGGCATACCAAAGACAGAGCTTTCAGAAGAAAATCTGGATGCTCTCTCAAAGGGAATTGTCAATCTGGAAAAGCATATTGAAAACCTCCAGAAATACGGTGTTCCGGTTGTCGTTACCTTAAATCATTTTGTTTCGGATACCCAGGCAGAGCTTGATTTTATTAAGAAGTTCTGTGAAGACCGGGGATGCGAATTCGCTCTTTCCGATGTATGGGCAAAGGGCGGCGAAGGTGGCAGTGAGCTTGCTGATAAGGTTTTATATACGCTGGAAAACAAAAAGAGCGATTTTAAACTTCTGTATGAGGATGAACTTCCTCTCGAGGAGAAGATATTAAAGATTGCAAGAGAAATCTATGGTGCATCCAATGTGGTATTTGAGCCGGCAGCGAAAAAGGCACTGGAGAGAATTACAGCACTGGGATTTGGCAGTCTTCCGGTCTGCATGGCAAAGAACCAGTATTCTCTGTCAGATGACCCTGCAAAACTCGGGCGCCCGGAAGGCTTTGATATTCATGTCCGGGAAGTATATGTATCTGCAGGAGCCGGATTTATTGTTGCAATTACGGGAACTATCATGACAATGCCGGGACTTCCGAAGAAACCGGCTGCCGAGAATGTGGATGTGGATGACAACGGAAAGATTGTCGGTTTGTTCTAGGAAAGAGACGGATGGATTATCAGGTTATAAAGGAAGAGGACATAATTATTGCTTACATGGCAATGGAAGAGAAGCATCAGCACCGCTATGAGCATGATAAGGCACATGAACTGTTAGGACAGGTATTGAAGGATTTCTACGGAGAAGACATGAGTACACTGAATATGCAGAAAGAAGCGCATGGGAAACCGCATTTTGTAGATTCAGATATCTGTTTTAACATCAGTCATTGCCGCGGAATGGCGGCGTGTGCCCTCTCAAAGCAATGGAAGCTTGGGATTGATGTGGAAAATGTAAGAGCCTTTAAGGAAAATGTGGCAAAAAGAGTGATGAGTGACAGGGAATTAAAGGAGCTTTCGAAAGCATCGGAACCGGAACTTTGCTTTTTTCGGGCATGGACTTACAAGGAAAGTGTGGTTAAGTTAAGCGGAAATGGAATCAGGGAAGATTTGACACAGATTGATTCCGTTGAAAATGCATTTGCTGTATCAAGATACGAAATTACCGTTGACGGAAAGACATACATCATTTCCCTTGCAAAAGAAAAAAATACTGTTAAATAATGCAGATATTTACGTTGACATATTTTAAAAAGTGAATTATAATACCTCTATAATTTTATAAAATAAATTTTAGAGCAAAGGCGCTATAAGTATTAGCTTATGGCGCTTTATTTTTTTATGAACCGGCTTACATGGTGAAGAGAGAAGAGAAAGGGAGGATGCGGAATGAATCATTTATTCGATAATTCAGATGCGGTTAATAAACTTTTGGAACGATATGGCGTTAAGTTTGGCATTTACAAAAATGGTGAATTTAAGGAGCAGCTGTTTCCGTTTGATTCCATTCCAAGAGTAATTGCAAAGGAGGAGTTTGATTATCTGGAGAAAGGTCTGATTCAGAGAGTTACGGCATTGAATCGTTTCCTCGCCGATATTTACGGGGAAAAGAAAATTGTAAAAGATGGCGTGATACCGGAAGAGTTTATTTTCTCATCCTCGGGCTATATGGCAGAATGTGAAGGTACAATGCCGCCGAAGGCTATTTACAGCCATATCTCTGGAATTGATCTTGTACAGGCAAAAGACAAAACGTGGTATGTGCTGGAAGATAACTTACGAGTACCCTCCGGTGCATCCTATCCCATGATAGCAAGAGATTTGTGCAGGAGAGCAAGCCCCAGTACATTTCATGACATCCCAATAGCGGATAATCGTAATTATGCAGAACTGTTGAAGGAAGTCATGGACTATGTGAATACGGGAGGGATTAATGTCATTCTTACCCCGGGAAGATACAATGCGGCATATTTTGAACATTCATTTCTGGCAGAAAAGACACATTCCGTACTGGCTACGGGACAGGAACTGGTTGTTGAGAATGACTATTTGTATTACACAGGCTGCAACAATGAAAAGCAGAAGGTAGGAGCTGTTTACCGGAGAATATCGGATGATTATCTGGACCCGATGAACTTCTGCGCAGATTCCGTAATTGGAGTTCCACATCTGTATTCCGTGTTTAAAAAAGGGAATGTTGCATTATTAAATGCACCGGGAAACGGTGTGGCGGACGACAAGGGAATATATTATTTTGTTCCGAAGATGATTGAATATTATCTGAATGAAAAATCCATTCTGAATAACGCCCCTACATATCTGCCGTTCTATGAAGAGGACAGAAAATACGTTCTTGATAATTTTGATAATCTTGTCATTAAGGATGTGGCAGAAGCAGGCGGATACGGTGTTGTCTTTGGAAAAGACTTAAAAGGGCAGAAGAAGGAAGATTTTATCAATCTGGTTAAAAAGGAACCGAGAAGATTCATCGCACAGGAGGTTATTGATTTCATTGACATTGATATCATGGAAAATGGTGAAAGGGTTCCGAGAAAGGCAGATTTACGAGCGTTTGTACTGACAGGACAAGAAGTAAAGGTATGGAAAAGCGGGCTTACGAGATTTTCCCGTAATCCGGATTCATTTGTGGTAAATTCATCGCAGGGAGGAGGATTTAAAGATACATGGGTATTATTGCGTTAGAAAGAGCCAGCGGTCTTTACTGGCTGGGAAGGTATAATGAAAGAGTTTATACGACCTTGAGAGAATTTTTTGTGGGATATGACAGGATGATTGATGAATCGGAGGATTCATACAGGGAATTATGTAACATGCTGGATATCCCGGATGTGTATGGTTCCAAGATGGAATTCATTAACAGGTATCCGTTTGATGAAAATAACGTGGATTCCATTATCAGCAATATGACCAGGGCATACGATAATGCAATGGTAATGCGGGATGTGATAGGAACAGAAACAATTTCATATGTGGAGATGGCACTCTCGGCAATCCGGAAGGCGAAGAATACACAGGCACCGTTATTGGAGCTTCAGGAAGTGATTGATTATATTCTGGCATTCTGGGGCTATGTGGATGATTCCATTGACGACAGGGGAATTCGTAGTATAATAAAAGCAGGCAGAAGAGTAGAACGACTGGATTTATATTTACGGTTTGAACGCCCTGCATCAATGCTTGAAAGAGAGTTTGCCAAGCTGAAATCAAGAATAAAGCTTACAGGTCTTTCTTATGATGAGAGTGTAATTGATTATCTTGACAGGGCTATTTCAGAAAATAAAATAAACTATTCCGAAGCTGTATTAAAACTGGAGAATATTCTTAAATTATGAAATTATTACGATTCCGTTATGAAATGACGTATACGTATGATTCACCGATTAATGGACACTATTTTTCATTAAAATGTATTCCGGGAACGGACTGCAGACAGAAGATTAAGGAATTCGATATCGCGGTATCACCCTATGAGTATTTGTCAGAGGAAAAGGATCAGTTTGGTAATAAAATGCTTATCGGAAGCTGTATCAAACCGCATGAGAGCTTTCGGGTGCTGGTTACCGGTCTGGCGGAATCCGGCGTGGATATATATGAATGTACGGATGATGCACAGAATATCATCATGAGAAACCAGTCACCATATACCATTCCGGGAGATGCCATCAGGACATTTTATGAGAAGCATGATTTGTCTGAGAGCGCATCGGCCTATGAACGTGCAGTGAATTTCATGAGAAAGCTTCATGAGGAATTTGCCTATGAAAAGGGTGTGACGGATATTCATACAACGGCAGAAGAGGCAATGAAAAAGGGCGGCGGTGTATGTCAGGACTATGCACATATTCTGCTTTCCCTTCTTAGAATTGCGGGAATTCCGTGCCGCTATGTTGTGGGAATGATGACCGGTGAAGGGTTTTCCCATGCATGGGTGGAAGTGTTCTGCAAAGGCTTCTGGTATGGACTGGATGCCACCAATAATCTTCTGGTATCAGACGAATATATTAAGATTTCACACGGAAGGGATTATGGCGATTGTATTGTAAATAAGGGAATTTACAAGGGAAATGCCAGGGAAGAACAGAGAATTAATGTAGTGGTGGAAGTTGTGTAAGCTTCTGCCATTATTTATTGTAAATCATAAGAAGATACAGGAAGGTATGGATATGGTAAATGTCGTGACACAAGTGGAGCTTCCGGTCGATGAGAAGCTAAAGATTTATAAGAACAGGCTGATTCCACAGGATGGTCTTAAGGGGAATGAAAAGAGGATTAGTATTGTTACGGGGACACACGGGGACGAGCTGGAAGGGCAGTATGTATGCTATGAGCTTCAGAGGAGAATTAAGGAACACATGGAGAACCTGACGGGAATTGTGGATATTTATCCGGCCGTGAATCCTCTTGGAATTGATTCCATTACAAGGGGGGTTCCGGGATTTGACCTGGATATGAACCGTATCTTTCCGGGAAATACGGAGTCGGGTGCCATGCCGGAATATCTGGCAGCAGGACTCGTTGAGGATTTATCGGGCTCGGACATGTGTGTGGATATCCATGCCAGCAATATTTTTCTGAAAGAAATTCCACAGGTTCGTATTAATGAAAAAGACAGAAGAAAGCTTTTGCCGTATGCAAAGCTTCTGAATGTAGATTACATATGGGTTCACAGTGCGGCAACAGTTCTGGAAGCCACACTTGCATATTCACTGAACAGTACGGGAACACCAATGCTGGTGGTAGAGCAGGGAGTCGGTATGCGCCTTACAAGGGAATATGGGGATCAGCTGGTGGATGGTCTGTTTGTCCTGATGAAGAAGCTTGGAATCTGGAGCGGAAAGGTTATAAAACCGAAGAAACCGATTGTATCAAAGGACGGCATGGTTAGTTTTATTAATGCACCGGATTCCGGAATATTTGTGCCGGAGGTTGCTCATTCCAACATGATTAAGAAGGGTGAGCTCGTGGGCAACATCATTGACCCGCTGAACGGAACCATACGGAATGCCATTCTTTCACCGGTGGATGGACTGGTATTTACCTTAAGGGAATATCCGGTTGTGAACAGGGGCTCCCTGATTGCAAGAATTTTGGAAATGTAGGTGGCAGATATGAGAAAAAAAGTATTATATGAATTAAGTTCCATATACAGGGATAATTTACGAATTAAGGGATATCTTTTTGGAAAAGGTGAAAAATCAGCCTGTGTGGTTGGTGCCATCCGTGGTAATGAGGTACAGCAGCTGTATGCCTGCGCACAGCTGGTCAAAATACTAAAGGAGATGGAAAAAGAGGGGAAAATCCGGGAGGGAAAATCAATCATGGTGGTTCCCTGTGTCAATACATATTCCATCAACATTAATAAACGTTTTTATCCAACGGATAATACGGATATTAACAGAATGTTCCCGGGATATAATCTGGGAGAAACCACACAGCAGATAGCAGCAGGTCTCTTTAATGCAATACAGGATTATGAAATCGGAATTCAGTTTGCAAGCTTTTACATGCCGGGTGAATTTATTCCGCACGTAAGAATGATGCGTACCGGTTATGAAAAGGAAGACATGGCAAAGGAATTCGGTCTGCCTTATGTGGTAATCCGGAATCCGAAACCATATGATACGACCACTCTTAATTATAACTGGCAGATATGGAACGGACAGTCCTTTTCCATTTATACCAGTGAGACGGATAAGTTAGATATTAACAGCGCCATGCAGGCTGTTAAGGCAGTGTTTAATTTTCTGGATAAGGAAGGGATTCTTGAATATAAGGGACATGACGGATATGTCTCAAGGGTTATTAATGAGAATGCAATGATTCCTGTTAAATCAAAAGAAGCCGGTATTTTTGAAAGCATGACAGAGGTTAATAAGGATGTGAAGAAGGGAGAACTTCTTGCCTATATCATTGACCCGTATGAAGGCTATGTTAAGGAAAAGGTGCTGGCGCCTTGTGACGGAACGGTGTTTTTTGCACATAATGCACCGATGACTCATAATAATACGGTGCTGTATAAGATGATTGAGGGATAAAAAATTAAAGAAGAATAAGGATTTAGCGAGTAAGAATGGAGTACCTGTTTATCAGAAAATGGTAAGCAGGTATTTTTATTGGCATTGCAGTGAATATGTTACTTATAAATTCGTGGAATTTGGAAAGTTTCCGATTTTTAATGGATGATTTTAATGAATTAAGTTATATTTATCACATATTAGAAGCTTCTACAGAAATACGTTGTGAAGGAGGAATATGTAATAAAAGACAAATGAAGGATTGTGGATATAATGTTAAGAGTTTCTTATTAATGTTATGTGTTTTGGGGAAAGGAATGTATATATGAGTAAAAAAAGTATTGTTTTAGCAGTATTAATGATATTCTTGCTATTTGTAATAACTGTCCCAATATATGCAGCTAAAGGTTTATATAAGCTGAATGGTGGAGTGGGAGACTATGGAAATAATAGACGGTATTATTATATTGATTCGACATGTAATTCTAATGTGACGGCTAAAATAGAAGAAGCATGGGATGATTGGACGTATACATCCATAACAACACCTATATCGACCAGATTGACAACAATAAAATCTCAGAGTGTTTTTGATTTTTATGTTGATTATAGTGGAGCATATTCTACGTTAGAGGGTTGGACGGAATATTATGTCAATCCAGAACGGCAAATTTCTCCTAGTATAGCAGTGGGAGTAGGAGTGAGTAATGCAGAAAATTGGGACTGGACCAATATCAAGCTTCAAAGTAATAATTTCTTTAATATGGAGGAGAGAAGCTTTGATGTCCAAAAAGCAGTAATTGCACATGAAATCGGTCATGCCATGGGATTGGTTCATTCAAGTGACTCAAGTATAAGTATTATGAGAAGAGAAACGGAATTATTTTATGATGATAAATGCAGTTCGAATGACTTACGAGATATAAATTCATTATATGGAGGTAATTGACAATGAAAATAATTATTATATTATTTATGTTTACAATATTATTATCAGGATGTAATAATAAGAATGTAGTTGCCTCCAATACAGATGCAGCTATTTATGTCGGTAATTATAAAGATTGTACAGCAGAAATAACAAATTGTATTGAAATATCAGATAATGCAAGTTATAGTCAGGTAAAAATGGATGCTTGTTTTTCTCATATTTATAAGAATATATCGGATTTATATCCAGATGCGGAGAATATTGTTGAAGGGACAGTAATTGAAATAACATATTCTGATGAAAATGCTTCTGCGGCTACATATTGTACGTTTGCAGTTGATGAAGTATTAAAAGGTAGCAAAATTGAAAAAAATAGTCTTATAACTGTAGCTGCATTTCAAGGATTTTGCAGGATTAGCCAATATGTAGAAATTTATGGGAATGATCATTTCCCTAAATTTGATTTGTCTAATGCAGATGCCATGTATTTTGTATATGCATTTGATGGAGAACCACTCATACAAACGGGAGAGAAATTTGTATTGTTTTTAAGCCCTCAGCAAGAAAATGAAACAATTATAGGATCGTACTATATACCAATCGGAACATACATGGGTAGGTATAAATTAAATAATGAGGGATATTACGAAAGATATTCACCACGCAATGATACATATGCAATTACAAATGGTAACACAAGAAACGGTGTAGAAATTGAATCACCAATGACATTAGATGAGATAAGAGAAGCTGTCAGGTTAATAGAAAATAATCAATTAAAGTAAGCGAGAGAAGGATATGTTGAAAAAAGTAATCTTACTATTGTTAATTAGCATGTTTTTAACTGCATGCCAGAAAAATGCTGGAAATGGCAATGGTGAAACGAGCGCAGCAATAACAGAAAATGTTACGGAAACAACTGACGAAGTTGTAATAGAGACAACGACAAAGAAGGATATCAACGAATATAAGGACTGTACAACCGTAATTGGAAATTCTTTCAAGGAGCTTGCAGAAAATCCTAATCTGATACCGGTACGGATGACGGGGGATTTTGGAAAAAGCTATGATACAGTTGAAGATTTATGTTCCGATTCGATATGCGTTGTGAGGGGAAAAATAATAGATTTGACATATTCGGATACTGGTTCCAGCGGGAAAACGTTTTATTCCTTTGCAGTAGAAGAGGTACTGTGGGGTGGAGAAATTAAGGAAGAAACAATTGTTACCATGTATGACTGTCAGGGATATGTAAGATTAAAAACTTATAGAGAAGTTTATGGCAATTCGTATGCAGAATATGAGGATGAGGCAGAAAAAACGTATATGATATATTCGTTCGGCGAACCTCTTGTACAGATTGGGGAGGAGTATGTGCTATTTGTCCAGTCGAAAGATGCATCATGGGAATATGCCGAAGTTGAAGGAGAATTTTACCGTATACTGGCACCATATGTGGGAAAGTTCAGATTGAATGAAGAAGGGCTGTATGAAAGATATCTTCCGGAAAATGACAAGCAATTTTATGAGTTGATTAAGCCGTTGTCATTAGAAGAAATAAAGGAACAGCTGGCTGGTGAGTAATGAATATTGAAAATCGAAAGGAGAATATCTGAGTTTACAGGCAAAGCCGTTGGCTTTGAAATGGCTCAATCGAGATAGAACTATGTCAGTAACAGCATTAAAAATTCTTGCAGTTGTTTTGATGATTGTGGATCACATTGGAAAATTCATTCCGGACGCCCCGATATGGTTCCGGTGGCTGGGAAGAATATCAGCACCGATTTTTATATTCTGTATAACGCAGGCTGTCCGATATACTACGAATCGGAAAAGGTATTTAACACGGTTATTTTTATTTTCATTAATGACAACATTTATTTTTTACATAGCCGTTCTTGGCGTTTTTTGCATGACTGGGGAAATGCATGAAACAGAGATGGGACTTAATGTTACGGGACTATTGTTTCAGGGAGCACTGCTAATTAGTATTATTGAGATGGTAAGAAACAGGGAAGAAGGATGGAAGGGAAAATTAGCAATATATTGTGTTTACCAGCTGATTATGATGTTTCTTGCAAAATGTATTATTGCATGGGATGGAAATTGGGGATATGAACTGTGGATTACCGGACCATTAAGCAGTATTACATTTAGCTCGGTCTTATGGATAGCACTGTTTCTTGTGTTTTATTATTCTGACCGTAAGGTGTTAAGAAATTATGTTTTATATTGTATTGTGTTTTTTGCTGTAAAGGAGTATACATTACTTGCCAGAATCGGAGGCAGATTAAGATATTATCAGCTAAACTGGCTATCCCGTATCTATGAATTTATTGGCGGTGAAATATTAAATCTGAATGTTTCTAAAATAGAAACGGTTAATCTGTTGCAAGATTGCCAGTGGATGATGATTTTTGCAGTAATTCCTTTATTTTTTTATAATAAGAAATATGGAAAAGGATTTCGGAAATTCTTTTATATTATCTATCCGGTACATATCCTGATTTTGTATTTTATTAATTTATGTTATTATTGACTACTTAACATTTTTATATAAATCGGAGGAGCATGTAATGTGGATTGCAGACGGATAAGTTAGATATTAACAGAGCCATGCAGGCTGTTAAATCAAAAGAAGCCGGTGTTTTTTGCACATAATGCACCGATGACTCATAATAATGCGGTGCTGTATAAGATGATTGAGGGATAAAAAATTAAAGAAGAATAAGGATTTAGAGAGTAAGAATGGAGTACCTGTTTATCAGAAAATGGTAAGCAGGTATTTTTATTGGCATTGCAGTGAATATGTTACTTATAAATTCGTGGAATTTGGAAAGTTTCCGATTTTTAATGGAAAAGGTAGTGGAAAATAGCTATGATAATGCCATACAAAAATTACGGGGAGGAATAAATTTGAAGGGAAGTCGTTCTAATATTTTTCTAAATATAATACTGTTTTTTCTTGTAGCTGTTGTGGTTGCTCTTGCACTCATTAAGAAAAATAATCCGGTAAGAGAAAATATGATTGAAAAAACAGATACTATTAAGACAACTGATTCGGTTATAGAAAATGGAGAGACGGAAAAAGAAACCGGTGAAGAAAATAATAATCCGGTACCAGAAATTAACGATGAAGATTACTATCATGTGTTCATATCGGATTATGAATTTGAAGTAAAATCGGTAAGATTAGCCAAGGAATGTGATTTGCCACAAATGGCAAATCCACGTGAAGAAGGAATTGAGCTGGAGGGCAAAAGACTGACAGGAGATTATTCATTTGTTTTTATTGAGGTTATGATGAAAAATAATTTTTCTGTTGAAAAAGAAGTTACTGTGAATAATCATCAATTAAAAATAATGCAGGAAACCACTCTTCTGGATGAGGTGGATATATATATGACAGACAGAAATCAGGATAAGATTGGCAAGCGGGATTATTATCATGTCATAATGGAACCGGGTCAAGAGGTACAGATTACATTTATATACATTATAAAAGACAGTTATATTAATGATAAAACAGATTTGATTCTGTGTTTAGACCCCATGGGCCAGGATAGAATGCAGTATGGCGGTCAAAATGATAATGGTTATGAAGTTATTCTGGATACCAGCGGCAAAGTGGCAGATGTGGTAATAAATAATCTTATAAATGAGGTAAATCAATGAAAAAAATACTTAGTTTTGAAATGCAAAGGACATTTAAGACACCCGGTTTTTTCCTTGCATTAATGATTGGCAATGGGATAACAATTGTTCATTGGATTTTTCAGGTATTGCCAACAGCTGTAAGACTGGATGAATATATGTCATATGATATTCCGATGAATTATCCTGCGGGAGTATTTACCGAATGGATTGGTGAGGGCAGTTCACAGTATTCTTACTTATATTTTTTGCTGGTTCCATTGCTGGCTGCCTTGCCGTATGCCGATTCGTTTTTCAGAGACATGGGGAATCATTTTATTAATTTAATATGTACAAGGGCAGAAAGAAAACATATTTTTTGCTGCCGCTATCTGGCAGTGTTTTTTTCAGGAGGAATAACGGTTGTAATTCCGTTGCTTCTTAATCTGATGTTATGTATGTGTGTACTGCCGTGTGTTCATCCGGAGATTGCAAGCTACATGTCGCTGGTTATACCGGCTACGTCCATGTCTGTATTATATGTTAAATCAATAGGGTTATATCTTTTCTTTTCATTTTTAATAATCTTTATTTTCGGAGGTGTAATTGCAACATTTGCATTGGTAGCCTCGTATTATGTCAATTATCGCTTTACGGTATTGCTGGCACCAATGATTCTGAGCATTTTTCTGACATCATTATTTGAACTGCTGGGAATGCAGGCATGGCAGCCGGTATACTTTGTACATCCGGGATATCCAAATCAAAGGCTGTTTCCAATGATAATTGAAACATTAATAATATTTGGAATTACTGTTGTGGAATTTCTGATAAGAGGAGTAAAGGAAGATATATGTTAATAAAAGGCAGTTTGAAATCCATCATTAAATGCATAAAATACGACTGGCATCGCGGAACCATATGTGAATGGAAAAAATTCATACCAATACTTGTTGTTATGTGTTTTTCGTGTATAAGGTTATGGGTAGTTTATGCGCAGGGCAGAGAAATGCTTGGTTGGTGGGGAGAATTATCCGTGGGCGATTTTATGTTTTGGAATTTTAAGGGAATGAAAGTAGTGAGAGACTTAAAAAATAGTTTTTTTGTACTGGATGGTGTCTGGATTTTTTTTCATCTGTATTTGGCATATGTTATAGGTTTTTATCCTTTTCGTGACATGAAAAATAATAGTCATTTGTTGTTGATTCGCTCAGAAAAAAGAATCTGCTGGTGGCTTGGAAAATGTACATGGGTTATGTCTAATGTGTTGGTATATTATATCATTACATTTTTGATAATAGTTTTTTGGGCACTTATGCTTGGGGAAAATGAATGGGCGGTTCAGGAACAGATAATGAAAAACATGTATGAAATAACAGAATTTGAACATGGAAGTATTGTGATGTATACGGCATGCATGGGACTCTCAGCCCTGATATCAATGGGAATATCGCTGATTCAAATGACTGTTTCCGTTATTTTAAATCCTATTGTGGGATTTGGTGTAACAGCGGCAATACTGGTTACTTCGGTATATGTTTTTCACCCTTTTTTACCGGGAAATTATATGATGCTGCTGCGTAATAAAATGTTTCTGATGGGAAACGGTGTTACGATAATAAATGGGTTTTGGCTTGCCATATTAATGATTATTTTTTCAATTATTGTGGGATATGTTTTATTTAAAAAGAAGGATATTTATCCGGATGAGGCGAGGTGACAGGATGTATTTGGAAATCAGAAATTTATCAAAGGTAATAAAAGGAAATACCATCTTAAGTAATATTGATATCAGTATGGAAAGAGGAAAAATATATGGACTGTGGGGAAAGAATGGTTCGGGAAAAACCATGTTGATGAGATGTGTATGCGGATTGGTTTTTCCAACAGAAGGTGAAGTGTACATAAATGATAAAAAGATGGGAAAAGATATTTCGTTTCCTGAAAGTGTGGGGGTGCTTATAGAAAATCCGGGTTTTATAGAACATTACAGCGCATATGAAAATTTGAAGGCAGTAGCATCGATTAAGAATATTGCAAGGGAAGAGGATATAAAGAATTTGTTGGATTTTATGGGGCTTGATTACCAGGATAAAAAAAGGGTAAAGAAATATTCACTTGGTATGCGGCAGAAAGTTGGAATAGCAGCTGCACTTATGGAAAATCCTGAACTGATAATATTAGATGAGCCGATTAATGCGTTGGATGAGGAAAGCGTAAATAAGGTTAAAGAATTATTAAAACTGCATAAAGAAAGAGGTGCATTAATTATTGTGAGCTGCCATGACAGATATGAAATGGAGCAGCTTGCGGATGAAATAATTTGTATTGAAAATGGCAGGATAACGAGACATATTAATATGGGTGAGCAGGGAAAGGACTGGAGCAATGAAAAGGAGTAAGAAAAAAAACGGTTATTTTTTGGTATTCTTATTATTGATTGTCTGGTTCATCTGCGTAATCCGAATTAATCTTAAATATCCGGATTCAAAAATACAAAAGTATGAGCTGAATGAAGCGGCTGAGCTTGATGGATTTGAGGTTAGTGTCTCAAAAATGGAATTTTTAGATGAAGGAAGCACAAAAGAATTATTTGCTGATGAAATAGAAAGATATGGAGACTGCCGGTGTATTTTAGTATATATTACGGTAAAAAATAACAGGAGCGAGAAGGCAAGAATTGAATTATATCCGTTTGTATTGGAATCGGATGCATGGAAAAATTCAGTAATCATGTCCGCATTCCTGAAGGTTAATGAAGAATATGTTACGGGAGGGAGGGTGACATTGCAGCCGGAGATAGAGGCAGGAGGTACTTATGAGTGCATCTTAACTTATAGTATTGCCAAAGTAAGCTTTACAGAAAACCAATGGAAGGGTCTGGAAAGCAGAAATTATAACTTGGTTTTATCATTATATCCGGTTAAAAAGAGTATTCAGTTACAATAATGAAGGAATCTGTCTGGCAGGATATGGAGGGTAAAATGATGAAGACAAGAAAGATACCAGGATTTATAAAACTATTTATTGCGGCATATGTGTTTGTGTTTATTGGCGCATGTGTGTTCGGTAATGTATGTATGGCATCAAACTGGCAGGATAAGCTATATGAATGTACTAATAATGTCCAAGGGGTTCAGTTAACAGAATTGCCGACAAGCTATGAGAGCAAAGAAGATTATTCTTCTTCGTATGGATATAATGATAAATCGAATACCAATATCACAAAGGTTCTTGTAGTGGGAAATAATAATGGTTCAAACGCCTACGTTGACTGTACCTATGGAAATTATAAAGATTTGCCAATCGGACAGGCATATTATTTCCCAAATTATGTAAAAGAGCGTGGTTATGATAATGCAGGACTAGTGATGTGGCCGGCATATGGTGATTATGGAATGTATATTCATGTCTGGTGGAGTCCGGACAGTATATAAGTTAATCTAATGTTATAAATTGTCAGACAGAGGAATTGATTATATTGGGAACCGGAGTTTGAATAGCGGTTCCCTTTTAAAATTTATGCAATAAAACTTTTATACGAATTAAAAATGTACCAAAATCAGATGACTACTTCAAAAAATAAAATAATTATGGTATTATTATTCATAATAGCCATTTTTATAAATCGGAGGAGCATGTAATGTGGATTGCAGACGGATGGAAGGATTATGAGGTAATCGATACATCAAACGGAGAAAAACTGGAACGCTGGGGCGAGTATATCCTGGTACGTCCGGACCCACAGGTTATCTGGAATACGCCAAAGACCCAGAAGGGCTGGAAGAAGATGAACGGGCACTATCACAGAAGCTCCAAGGGAGGCGGAGAATGGGAGTTTTTTGATCTTCCGCAGCAATGGTCCATACAATACAAAAATCTGACATTTAATCTCAAACCGTTCAGCTTCAAGCACACGGGACTGTTTCCTGAGCAGGCAGCAAACTGGGACTGGTTTGGGGATAAGATAAGAACGGAGATTCAAAATACAGGTCGTTCCATTAAAGTTTTAAATTTATTTGCTTATACCGGTGGAGCAACACTGGCGGCAGCACAGGCAGGCGCAGCAGTCACGCACGTGGATGCTTCCAAGGGAATGGTTGGATGGGCAAAAGAAAATGCCGTATCTTCAGGACTTAGTGATGCACCAATCCGATGGATTGTGGATGACTGCGTGAAATTCGTGGAGAGAGAAATCCGCCGTGGAAATCATTATGATGCAATTATCATGGATCCGCCTTCTTATGGAAGAGGCCCGAAGGGAGAAATCTGGAAGATAGAGGATTCCATTTATCCACTGATTCAGTTATGTACAAAGCTTTTGTCGGATGACCCGTTATTCTTCCTGATTAATTCCTATACAACGGGACTGGCACCTTCTGTTCTGACGTATATGCTTGCAACGGAGTTAAAGAATTTTAAGGGTACAGTAAAGTCGGATGAAGTAGGTCTTCCGGTATCGAGTAATGGTCTGGTTCTTCCTTGTGGGGCATCGGGCAGATGGGAGAAATGCTGATGGAAAAATTAAAGTCAATTGTAAGAAAGCATCAGGAGAGAATCATCATTATGATTCAGGTGGTTCTTTGTACATTTTTTGCAGGGAATGTGATTCGTAAGGAAATACGGCAGAAGCTTAGATTTTCCGAAAAAATTGCAAAAAAAGAAGCAAAACAGAGCGGTAAATTAAAAAAGCAGGTTTTAAAAGATGCCAAAAGGCTTGCAAGAGCAGAGTATAAGGTTAAACTGGCAAAGGTCAAGCTAAGGACGAAGAGGGATAAAGTGGCAGGAAGACTTGTTCTTAGAAAATATAAGGATAAATTAAAAAAGAAAAAGAGTAAGAAGAGTTAGTATTTTATGAATATATTGAATGTTGAAAAAGTAACGAAAGGATATGGCAGCAGGATTTTGCTGGATGAAGTTACACTTGGGGTAAATGACGGAGATAAAATCGGTGTCATCGGAGTTAATGGTACCGGAAAGTCAACCTTTCTTAAGATTGTGGCAGGATTGGAAGCGCCGGATCAGGGAAAGGTCGTAAAGGGGAACGGAATAACAGTATCGTATCTTCCGCAGAATCCGGTATTTCAACCGGAGGATACCATCATTGGATATGTATGCAAGGGAAAAAGCTATAAGGATGGCAACCGCAGTGTGGAGAGTGAGGCTAAGACCGTGTTAAACAGACTTGGCATCTTTCATC
Organism: Thermoflexaceae bacterium; assembly: GCA_029226085.1. Lineage (GTDB taxonomy): Bacteria > Bacillota > Clostridia > Lachnospirales > Lachnospiraceae > MGBC120314. Next base: position 2,624 of record JAQXXN010000043.1, on the reverse strand, counting down.
ACGAACAGCCGGTTGAACAGCTTTCTGGTGGTCAGAAAAAGAGAGTAGCACTGGCACGGACGCTGATTGCACCGTCTGATATTCTGGTGATGGATGAGCCGACCAATCATCTGGATAACGATATGGTTTTGTGGCTTGAAAATTTTCTCAATAAATTCAAGGGACAGCTTATCATGGTAACACATGACCGTTATTTTCTGGATCGTGTGACCAACCGCATTGTGGAAATAGACAGAGGTCATTTGTATGGCTATGATGCCAATTATTCCGGATTCCTTAAGTTAAAGGCACAGCGGGAAGAAATGGAGCTGGCAACGGAAAAGAAGCGCCAGAATATTCTTCGTAACGAGCTGGCATGGATAAGCAGGGGATGTCAGGCACGTTCTACCAAGCAGCAGGCAAGAATTGACCGGTATGAAGACATGAAGGAGGCTTCCAGGGCAGCCAGGGCTTCTTTTGAAAAAGGCAGTGTGGAGATGAGTTCGATTTCCACACGAATCGGAAAGAAAACCATAGAAATCAATCATATATCAAAAAGCTATGAGGGAAAAGTGCTGATAGGGGATTTTTCCCATATTGTATTGCGTGATGAGAGAATTGGTATTATCGGACCAAACGGATGCGGAAAATCCACCCTTTTAAAAATTATCTGTGGGATGATTCCACCGGACTCAGGCAGCGTGGAAATTGGAGATACCATTAAAATAGGGTGCTTTATGCAGGAAAATGAGATTCTGGATGAATCCATAAATGTTATCGAACATGTGAAAAACATCGGTGAATATGTTACAACTGTGGACGGAAAGATTACGGCATCCCAGATGTGCGAAAAGTTTTTATTTACGCCGAATATGCAGTATACACCAATCAGCAAGCTTTCCGGAGGAGAGAAGAGAAGATTGTATCTTTTAAGCGTGTTGATGGAATCACCGAATGTATTGATTCTGGATGAGCCGACCAATGATCTGGATATTGAGACTTTAACCATACTTGAGGATTATCTTGATAATTTTGCAGGAATGGTTATTACGGTATCGCATGACCGGTATTTTCTTGACCGGATTGTGGACCGTATTTTTGCATTTGAGGGAAACGGGGTTATTTCCCAATATGAAGGCGGCTTTAGTGATTATCTGGAAAAGGCAAGGGCAAAGGGAGTCATTAATCAGGACGGTACATTGCCTGTACGGGATGACGGGCTAAAAAACAACAGGGAAAAGTGGAAAGCGGATAAGCAGCGCCAGCATAAATTAAAGTTTACTTATGCAGAGCAGAAGGAATTTGAAAGTATTGATGATGAAATTGCAAAGCTTGAAGAGCAACAGGCTCGGATTGATGCGGATATTTTGAAATTTGCCACGGATTCGGGAAAACTAAATGAGCTGGTAAAGGAAAAAGCTCTGGTAGATGAAGCGTTAGAGGAAAAAATGGAACGCTGGGTGTATCTGAATGAACTGGCAGAAAAAATAGCCAGTCAGTAGAAGTTTTACAACACTTAGGAGATACAGATGGATAATCGTAAATTTGTTGAACTTATGATTGCAAAACGAAAAGAGAAAAATATTTCACAGGAACAGATGGCAGAAATCATAGATGTCTCGGTAGTTACCATGTCTTATATTGAGCAGGGTGATACGGAAATGGATATCGGTATGTGCATGAAGGCAGCAAAGGCACTGGACATACCGGCAGAAGAGATATTTTCGGATGTGGAACACCATAATGAAAGTGCGGCGAAGAAGCACAAAATCATTCACAGACTGATTGCTGTGGTGATTGCGTTGATTATTGTAAATCTTTGTGTGGATGTTGCTGGGGAATGGTATAAGAAATTCTGCTTTGAGAATTTTGTTATATGTACTGTGGTGTCATGCGAGAATAACATTTTGACTGTTAAGGAAAGAAATCCTGATGCAGTAGAGAAAATCAATACTGTTTATACCATTCGAATGGATGAAAGGTTGATGCAGACATGCAATGATTTGAAAAATGAAGATATTATTATCATACATTATTATTTTAAACTTTTACCGGATAGGGTAAATAGGGCATATAAAATAGAATCAATAGAGTTACATAATGGATTAAAGATTATCTGAAATTAAAATTTTTTGTGGAATTTTAAAAGTTTCCAAAATTTAATGGACTTTTTATGGCGGAATTTATAAAATCAACAAAAATGTAAAGGAGAAATGGTTATGAAAAGGTTTTCAAAAATTATTTGTGTAATGCTTGTGATGGCGTGTTGTATTGTTAATGTAAATGTGCCTGTATATGCGGAGGGTGTATCCGCAAGAACGATACTTAGGTATCAAAGTTCAGCATATTCGGATTCCGGAAGAATTAAAGTTTTTGTTGACCTTAGCGTTCAGGACAGTAATTCTACAATTATTGGATATCAGATTGCTAAAATTGCTACGGGATATGGAGTTACGAATGCAAATGTGATTAACAGTACCATTACTAATAATAGTACACAGGTATATGTACTTGTAGAGTATTACTATGGAAGTAACTATATAATTGAATCAGTATATGTAGATATGTAAGCAAATGAAAGAATATAACATTGGCACGAATATACGGGACAGAAGAAAGCTTCTAGGGAAAAATCAGAAAGAAAT
>JAQXXN010000042.1 GCA_029226085.1 Thermoflexaceae bacterium | reverse complement strand
TATGCGCATGCGCGATTTTGGCAACTGTTTCTATATCAACTACATCAGAATTCGGATTTCCCAGAGTTTCAATAAAAATAGCCTTTGTATTGTCCTGAATAGCTGCTTCCACTTCCTCATAGTTAAAAATATCAACAAATGTTGTCTGAATTCCATACTGGGGAAGTGTATGGGCCAGTAGGTTATAGGAACCACCGTAAATATTTTTTGCAGAAACAATATGATCTCCGTTCTGTGCCAGATTTTCAATTGTATAAGAAATTGCTGCTGCACCGGAAGCCACAGCCAATGCTGCTACACCACCTTCAAGAGCTGCAATTCTTTTTTCAAATACATCCTCTGTCGGATTGGTAAGACGTCCATAAATATTCCCTGCATCCGAAAGGCCGAAACGTGCTGCCGCATGGTCACTGTTACGGAATACATAGGAAGATGTCTGATAAATCGGCACTGCTCTCGCATCCGTCACCGGATCCGGATTTTCCTGTCCAACGTGCAGCTGTAAAGTCTCAAATTTAAATTTTCTATTTTCTCTCATAATTTTTTCGCTCATGATTTTTTCCTCTTTCTTTCTATATTATTCTGTAAACAATGGTGTGGAGTAGTATCTGTCTCCTGTATCCGGCAATAAAGCTACAATTGTTTTTCCTTTGTTTTCCGGTCGTTTTGCCAGCTCAATCGCTGTATATAATGCTGCTCCTGATGAAATTCCTACCAGTACTCCTTCTTTCTTTGCCAGGAGTTTTCCTGTCGCAAATGCATCTTCGTTTTCCACTTTGAAAATCTCATCATATATTTTTGTATTCAATACATCCGGTACAAATCCTGCTCCAATTCCCTGAATCTTATGGGGACCGCCTTTACCTTCAGAAAGAACCGGTGAACCTGCAGGTTCTACTGCAACAATATGAACATTCTCGTTCTGAGATTTCAGATATTCGCCGACACCGGTAAGTGTTCCGCCTGTACCGACACCTGCCACAAAAACATCTACTTTTCCATCTGTATCTTTCCAGATCTCCGGTCCCGTGGTACTTCTGTGAATCGCCGGGTTTGCAGGATTTACAAATTGCCCCGGAATAAAACTGTTAGGAATCTCTTTTGCCAGTTCCTCTGCTTTGGCGATGGCACCTTTCATTCCTTTAGCTCCCTCTGTCAGCACCAATTCTGCTCCGTATGCTTTCAGAATATTTCTTCTCTCAACACTCATGGTCTCCGGCATGGTAAGAATGATCCGATAACCTTTTGCTGCTGCGATAGATGCAAGACCGATTCCGGTATTACCGGATGTAGGTTCAATGATCACAGATCCTTCTTTTAAAATTCCTTTTTCTTCCGCGTCCTCAATCATTGCTTTTGCAATTCTGTCTTTTACACTTCCTGCAGGATTAAAATACTCAAGTTTTACAAGTACCGTTGCTTCCAGATTCAATTCCTTTTCAATATTTGCTACCTCTACCAAAGGCGTATTTCCAATCAGTCCAAGAGTTCCTCTATAAATATTTGCCATTTTTAATTTCCTACCTTTCCTACTTTTTTAGTATGTTTTCTCCTGATGTTTGCATTATATTCCTATATTTCCTATTTGTTAACTAGGTTTTTAATATTTTTAAAAATTATTATATGATGTAAGTGCCAAAAGTCACTTTTTGTGACTAATGGCTACACATATATTTGCTCTTGTTCTTTGACAACTGAATAAATCTATGTTTTTGATATTTCTGGTTGTAGAAATGGGGATTTCTTCCCCATTATGCCATCTTAAAAGTTCGGCATTTCAGCTTTCCTTGGGTATACCTTATCAGTTTGCTGACATTTAGGGCAGCAACTTTAAAGCCAAAGAACTGTTTTATCTTAAGCTTTCCCCTGACTGGCATTTTATCTACCAGATATTTGTTTCTGATTACGGATGGAACTGTTTCCACGCCATTTCGGATCTTTCCTATCAGTGTCCTTAGTTCATCATCCATTATTTCAGTCGACTCAAGAATTCGTCTCCTGGATTTTAGAGGAACATGAAAAGTTGCCGTTCTTTCCTTGAGTTCAGGATTACACTGACTTTGGTAAGGGCAACCTTCACACTGGGAACGGTAAAACGAAACACGAACAGCATCTGTCTGCCTGATGTATGAACTGCTTTTAGGCTTGTTCCCAGCAGGACAACTGGTGATAACTTTTCCGGTTTCATCTACATCAAACTGTCCGAATATTTCACGTGGTTTACGTCCTTTTAATCCTGTAGTCATGAGTGTGATATTCTTATTAGATGCCAACTTTGTATTTTCTTCTCCGGCATAGGCACCATCAGCAATAAGTGTGACTGGTTCTTCTGCGTACTCAGTATTTTCGATGTACTCCCTGACAAAAGATGCATCACTTCTTGTGTTGACATCATACTGGTAATCAATTACAACAGAACCTTTTTCATTCACTGCCTCAACTACATTTGCTGAATAACCCTTGTGAGACTTACTGGCTTTAACCCTGTATGTGGCATCTGGATCTGATGGATTCTGAAGAATATCTGAAGGCATTCCATCTTCTTTTGTTTTAGGAAGACGGGTTCCATTATTGCCATCTTTAGTCTGCTCATTAATTGCCCGCTCAAGAAGCTGGTAATCATCCGTACACTCATAGTCCTCTCTACATTTTGGAAGAAGGGCAACAGCATCGTCGATGATTTTCTGCAGTTTTTTATCCTGTGGTGTGGTTCTGTCATGGTATACCACACGGTTTCTGTTATCAGGATTTTTGTATTCTTCCAGACCATCGATTAAATCCTTATGACCATCCTTTGAGATTTCATGCACAAGATTGGCAAGACAGGTATATAACAGTTCAAGACGTCCCATCTTACGTATGTTGGATTCAATCATCATACTATCCATACGTTTGAAAGACGGATTAATGTCCATGTATTTACGAATGTTTTCGGACAGTGAAACAATACAGTCATGAATAAGATCTTTGCCAGTAGCTAATTCATAAGCAGCATTTCTCTCACGGAATCTGCTGAATGTACGGTCACTTAATGGCTGATTTTCAAAACTGGTGGTATGAAGTGCATACTGATATCTGAAGTCAAACTCGCATTCTTCGATAATCTCATCATCGGTAAGACCATTGAGTTCTTTTAGGATAAGGGCACCCACAATCACATTTATAGGTGCATTCGGACGAGAATTGCGTTTGTCACTGTAAAGTGGAGCAAACATCATCTCATCTATGTTTTTGAAAATGTAATCTGAGAAGGGTTTAGCCCAGGATTTATCAAGTATTCTCTGCTTGCGTTCTGATAAGAAACCAAGAGAATCAAAGAGCGAAATCTGCTGATAATTATTAAGTACAAAAGACATCATTACACCTCGTAAAATAGATATTTTTGATATCTCCATTTTACCAAAAAACAGCATATAAACATAGCTTTATTCAGTTTTCAAGGAACTAAGTTTTATGCGTGTGCTATACTTTTGACACCCACATCATTATATTTTAAATCAAAAAATGTATGCGTCATATCTACGAAAACGCATACATTCTTTGTTTACGCATTGCCGGCATTGGCAAGGCTATATCCATGAGGTCCCTTTTGAAACACATGATACTCACAAAACAAACCATTCTCTTCATATGCCATTGCCAGATCTAAAGTCATTTTTTTGTAAGGGCATCTTCTCCCGTAGTGAACATAAATAATGGAGGCGCATCTTTTATATCCATATCTCCTGCCTTTTCTCGTTTTCATTAAAATTCTTTTTTCTTTATTATTCTTAATGATATCAGACAGGATATAAATATGGCAAAAATTCCTATCAAAATTCCTGCAGCTATAAGCATCTGTGGTCTCATTCCATTAACTTTTGCCAAATATGACCCCATATCCAGATTCATACTCTCACCTAGCTTAACCACTATAATTCCCATTGCTACGATACATCCAAATACCGCAAGCAATGCGATTCGGCTTTTTTCTGCACCAAATTTCAACTGAATCGGTAAAGAGAACGCCAGCATGAACATTGCCACCATCAGACTGGTGAAAAGCTGAATCAGCAATTCCTGAACACCATAGTCCTGATTTTTCGCCATCCTGAATACGAAGTATAAAACTGTTGACGCAATCAGTGCAATACAAATAGATATGATACCAAAAACATACTTTTCCTTTACATACCCTTTTCTGCTTATTGGTAATGTAAACAGATAGCTCATTCCATTATCATATTCATCATAGCTGATAGTACTTATGGTAAAAAGCGTACATAAGACCACTATATAAGTAAATGCAAATGTGGTATCATCATACATACCGAAAAACAAAAATGCAAACACAAGAATGGTCACAAAAAACTGTTTTTGATTCTTCAGCAGCATAAAATCTTTAATCAACATCCCTTTCATCACTCTTCACCCCGAATCATCATCATTATTACCTCATCAATATTTCCTTTTTCCACTGTAATATCCGGATAGTTTTCAAGATAAAACTGTTTCTGATTTGTCAGACAGCTGTATCCATAATTTTCCTTTCGATACCGTAATATATATTTTTTATCCAACATCTGATACTGTTGATTCGTCACTTTAAGCAAAGCATAATCACTGAGCAGTACATCCGTTTCTTCATGCATCACAATTTTTCCATCATCAATCATAAAAATATCATCACAGAAACCTTCCAGGTCTGCAGAAATATGAGAACTTATCAGGATTGAACGATCTCCTTTCTCCATATATTCTCTGAGGAGATTTAAAAGTTCATCTCTGGCAACCACATCAAGCCCTGCCGTAGGTTCGTCCAGAATCAATACCTCTGCTTCATGCGATACAGCTGCTAATACCTGAAGTTTCCGTTTCATACCGGTAGAAAAATCTTTGATCTTCTTATCAAGCGGCAGGGAAAAGTTTTTACATTTTTTAATAAAATCATTCTTGTCAAACTTTTCATACATATTGTCCAGTATCGGAATCAAGTCTTTAATGGTCAGATAACCGCTGAATCCGGAATCTGCCAGAACCACTCCTATTTTTTCTTTATCGACCGGCTCCAGGTCAGACACTTTTTTTCCAAACACTCGAATCTCACCTTCATCCGGTTTGATCAGCCCTAATATTGCTTTAAAAGTGGTGCTTTTTCCTGCCCCGTTTTTTCCGATTAATCCGGTAACACAACCTTTTTGAACTGCCATTGAACAGTCCAGTTCAAATCCCTGATAATGCTTTTTTACCCCTCTTAACTTCACCATCTTCTAATCCTCCAAAACAATATGAAATAAATCTGTAATCTCCTGATCACTCATTCCACAGCTTCTGCCTTTTCGGATGGCCATTTCCAAATCAGCTTCTACTTCTTTCTTTTTCTCCTCAAGCATCAACTCCTGATTTGCAAGGGTCACAAAGCTTCCTTTCCCATGAACTGTGACGATGAACCCTTCCTCCTCCAATGCATCATATGCTTTC
>JAQXXN010000041.1 GCA_029226085.1 Thermoflexaceae bacterium | reverse complement strand
ATGGTTTTTTATGATCGATACCGATACAGTGCTTAGCAAGATTAATATTTTTGTTATCGTTCATGTTTTCCTCCCGTTTGCCTGTCCACACCGGTACCCGCATGTTTTTGCACATCCGATGCAGCACTGTTCCTTACACATTTCTATGTCTTCACCTTCATTGATGATTACATTCGCCATCAATGACAACGCATTGATGTGAGCTTCACACCCTGTTTCCGTCATCCACTGACATCCATACAGTTTTATACGTTCTTCCATCTGCTTCCGATCAATACAGGCTTCGCAGCCCATTGCATCTTTGGTGGAACAACTGATAAATCCGTCCTGGAATACCTGTATGTTGCAATCAACGCATTCTTCTATCACACTGCCTTTATACTTTACGAATCTTTCACAGTAATGTTCTGGATAGAACACTCCTCCTCTGCACCAATGTGCTTGTTCTCCTGGTTTATTCCAGTTACTCCATAATGTTCGTGGCGGTTCTCCAGGATGAGCCTTATCGTACGGATTATCCTTTGCCCGGAAATCGTCGTAACATCCACCATACGGGCATCTAGCACTCCACCAATATAGGCAGCTCCGGCAAATGCATGATGAGCAAGAAGGAAATATTCCGTCTCTGGTGGATAAGTAATCTTCCATGGATATCTGACCGTCTATCTGTTTCATGCCCCACTCCTATCCGAACGCCACCTGTCCATTCCGCTGCATATACATCACCGGTGCCGGCTGCCTCTCTCCCACTTTCAGGTACGGACAATTCGCTTTCACCAACGCCTCCGCCATGATCGGCACCACACTGTTTCCGATACGCTTAACCTGTTCACATACCGGATATTTCTTCCAGTTGTAATCCCTGTCTATGATGTAATCCGGCGGAAATCCCTGTGCAAGTTTTAACTCTTCTGGTGTAAGCATTCGGAGGAATATATCCAGAATGGCATATTCATTACCCAAAACAGTAATCAGCGCAAATCTATCTTTGGTCACTACTGTATGTAACGGGTCATTCAAACTCTGTCCGATTCCACATCCGTAATACTCCATGATGAACTGAGATACCCACGTAGCTTTCCGTGCTGTATCCTCATCAATTCCTGCTGCTTGCAGTTCTTTCCAATCCACTGCAAAAATAGATACCTGCCCGAAGTGCCCGGGACTGGTTGTGATGGTGTGGATTGGTCCTGCAAGGCTTTGACCAGTTCCAGACTTGTAGAATTTCTCAAGAAACGCAATTACCAGACCATATCTGTTACTGGTGTCTATTGTCTGAAGCGGATCTGTGACAGCCTGCCCTCTTACGCCTGTTTTTGTGGTTTCTGAATGGTACTGGATCAGTAATGGTGTGATCAATCTGTTATGGTCTACAGTAGTGATTGTGCTTACCGGCTGATTCATTCCACTGCCTGCACCTTTATAGTTTCCACCATAGGTTTTATCTATAAACGGAACTGCCACTGGTGTAATCACACCAAACCCATGTTTTTGTGTAATTGTCGGCATCGGTTCGTGAATATTCTGTCCACGGAAATTATCACCAGAGTGATTGACCTGAATAATGAATGGCTCAGGATTATTGAATACGAACTTCTCCAACCCTCTGGCAGTTCTTCTCATGGTATTCTCTGCCAGAGGTTTCTTCCGTCCAAAGATAGAATTTCCAAGGTCAGTGAAATCCAGAACCGATGATACCGGAACCCATTTCTTTTTCCCATCTGTTCCGGTCTTACTGTGTGTAGGCTCTGGCCATACAATCGGCTTGCCATCACGCCTAAATATCGCATACCAGCGTTTTCGTGTGGTATAGGCTCCGTAATCCGCAGCTACCAGCTCCCGGCTATCAAAATCATATCCAAGTGATTGCATAGAGTTGATAAACCGCTTATATTCCTCGCCTTTACGCTCAGAAATGATTTTACCGTTCTCATCCAATGGCCCCCATTGCTGTATCTCTTCCACATTCTCCATGATGATTACATCTGGGAGAATCTTCTTGGCATGTTTATACACCGCCCAAGGCAATATCCGAAGTCCCTGTTTTCTTGGCTGTCCACCTTTAGCCTTGCTATGGCTCGTACAATCCGGGCTTGCCCACATCAGAGCCACATGCTGTCCATGCACATATTTTTCCAAATCAACCTTGAAGATATCCTCTGTCAGATGCAATGTCTGTGGATGATTTGTCCTGTGCATCCGGATAGCCTGCGGATCATGATTAATGGCAATATCTACCGGACGTCCAAGTGCCATTTCTATTCCGACTGATGCTCCGCCACCACCGGCGAAGCAATCTATGATTAATCCGCTCATACCATCACCTCCAGTCCTGTCCGCTTCCAGAATTACCACCAACGCCATTCCGGAAGGCTGTTGTCTTACCATTCACCCCGTATGCCGGGAGAAGTCCCTTATCAGCATTCACACCGCTCCATCGCATGGATGTGTGGTACAACTCAATGAAGTCATCGGTGGTGTATTCTGGCTTGTCGTGTTGCTCAGTGTAGTGTTCTGCGGCAGATTTTGTCCCGTATCCAGAGGAGACTGCCAGTCTGATGAATTCTTGTTTATTCACTGCATCACCTCCGGGAAATCAAGTAAAATCGGTTCCCATGTCCTTCTCATTGGTATATCAGGTTCTCCAAGCCATCCCCATGTGCGCTCATATGCATCTGTCATTTTCCTTGCCAGTTCCGCTGCTTCTTTGGCCGTGTAAAATACTTTTTTCCCAACATCACTTAATTTATATCTATATGGTGTCATAAACCCTTTTGGAGAATATCCTATCAGACAAATCTCTTCAAAACCGCCCTTAAAAAATCCAGTCACTTCTGCTTCGCATACACAATATTCTAATATTGGTGCCGCCTTTTCCTTTATGTAATACAGATGCTCATGCACTGAATACATTTTGGTGCCTATATATGGTTTTTCATTTCTCATTTTCTTTTCAGGAAGCCGCTGCAGCTTATTCCCGGGAAGCTTCGGCTCCTTTCTGGTTATTTCTATCTTCCACACCTAATTAGGCGTATTCTATTGCCTATTTAATCGTCCATTCCTGCGGGCAGGATTCAAAGCGTATTTCGCACAGATTATGCAAACAGCAATCACTACAATTTCTTCCGGTTGCATAATCGCGCAGTATACCTATCGCCGCCTGCACAAGTTCATCCGTAATATCCGGCTTTACCTGTTCATCTGGTATAATCTCAATCATGTCAGTCCCTCCAGCGCTTTATGTATCATCTGTTTTGTGTCTTTCATGATTTGAATTGCTTCGGAAAGTTCCATGTCTCTCTCAGCTACCTTCTCGCCTGCCGCAACATTATATGCCAGATGGCATACCTCTTCGATATTGCCGCAGTAGCCGATTATGGTATTCAGCTTATTGCCGTCCTTATTCACCTTTCCTTTGTCCTGCACCACGGTAAATCCTATGTTGTTGGGAACAGCGTAGTAATTATTGATGATATGTATCATTCTGGCCACCTCATTTTCCTTCCATTGTGCAAAATTCCTTACGATCCCAATAATTACCGTTTTCACACCCATCTATAATAACAGCCACACCATCACCACTTATTCTGTCGAAAACATCCTTCACTTCCCTGTCCTTAAAATCAGTCCAGCTCTCTAATTCCTTTTTGCTGCTGTGATAGATCTCGTAATTATGTTTTACGTCTGCTATTTCTTTACTGATTTTATCTTTTAATTCTCTATTAAAGTTCAGAAGTGCTTTAATATAACCTCCAATCTCGTCCGTACTCGTTGGAGGTAAGACATCGATCTTTGGATTAAATGGCTTGCGCTTGTTAAGCGCTATTGCACTAGCTATCATTTTATCCTCGATTCTTTTCCGGTACTCCTCGCTGATTCTATCAATCCAGTCTTCATATTCTTCTTTTGTCCCGACAAAAAAGTACCCGGAGCCTGAGCCGATATGGATGTATTCTCCTTCATCGATCTTTATTTTCTTGATTTTCTCTTGCAACGTCATTTTCTCTTCCCCTTCTTCTTTTTACCGTATACAAACGCATTCATATTTCCCTTTTTATTGCTGCCGGTGATTCGGATTATACCGGTAGAGTGACTGTATTTTGGCATTGCTGGGCCTCCTTTTTCATTTCTTTGTATCGCACTTCTAAATCATCGAATATAAACGCATTAATCATTCCACTTGCTGATTTCACGTTTTGATATTTATCACGCAACGCTGTGAATTCATTATTTACTGACTCCCAGAAACAATCATCATATTCCGGTATGTAATATTTCTTACAGAGCGCCCAGAATTCATTGAAAAAACCTTGTGTCTCTGGAATCTCTTTTGCTGTGACACTTGCCATATATAACCTCCATCGTTACCAGTTTTTCAAAAGTGGTAACAAAGCTGTAACCTAAAAACATTGATTTTAATGGTTTTTTAAGCTACGTTACCATGTTACCGGGTTACCGTTACTTTTCTTATTAAAGAGAAATTACTCCCGAACACCAGACTTTTATATTTCTTCTATATGGTAAAAAAAGTCGTGGTAACATGGTAACACGGTAACCATTTGCACATTTACTCAAAAGGAAGTTGTAATTGCTCATCTACTTCCATGAAGCCGTATTCATTCTCTTCGTCATTTAGTTTCAGGAAGATACATCTGATCAGGTTTCCGTCTATCCTCTTTACTTTGTTAAGCCGCCCACCCTGCGTCTGAAGCAATCCTTTTTTATCTGCCCAGGACAGGAACGACTTCTTCGAGAATCCACCATCTTTGCAAATCTGGTCGAATGCTGAGTTATAAAAAACCGCATACCCATGTTCAATGGTTCCCCATTTTTCGCACTTCGTATCTGAATCAAACCGCTGGTTATTCATGCCTACCTTATCCTGAATGAACCGGTAACACCGCTCATTATCGGAAAGTTCATTTCGGTCTATAAGAACCGTTTTTGCATCATCCAGTGATATATATTGCCCATCCTGGAAGATGTAATCAGTTGCAATCTTATCCGCTGTCAGAACGATAGATAATGATATGCTCTGCTTCTCCATTTTCTCGATGTTAAATAACTGCTTCTGGAAACTGTTTTGAATCTCTCTGATCTTATCTGCACCGAGATTTCGTACCACCTCAACAAACTTTCTTCCTGCAAACCCATAATTCTTCTTCACGATATCTGCAGTTTTCTGTGGATCAGAATAAACCTTTTCTCCGCACTCAACTTCCAGTATTCGATTAATTGCCCCTCCCTGGTTGACATAACTATTCAGTGGACGTTCGCCATTACATATAATGACATTTTTCCACCTGTTTTCCCGGTTGATTCCTAATTCCTTGTTGGATCTACTCTTTCCCTTTCCAGAGCATAGATCATACACTACTGACTCGAAATTCTCCCTTATTCTGGATGACGTCTTGCTCGTATCATCAAGCAGCATTGGAAGATGGTTCAGCATATCTGCCTTGGCTTCCAGTGCAACGTCCGTTGTCTTGAAATCTCCAATATACCGGCTCTCGTCAGGATTTGCCCATACAGATGCTGCTACCATTAGCGATACCGTCTTTCCACCTTCTGTTTCACCCCACAGATCAACAAAAAATGGAAGTCCGCCAAGGGGATATACCAGGGCGCTTGAAAATGACGCTGCAAGCAAAAATTTTATTTCCATCCTGCCGGATGCGCGCAGTTCTTTCATGTGGTCCATCCATGTATTAAAGTTTCCGTGTTCTGAAACACTGTCAAATGTCTGTTTAAACCTAAAATCCCCATCAAAAATAATCTCGCTGTCATATGGTATAAAACCATCTCCGATCCACCCAAGTTTGCTTGTTGAATACTGAACATCTATGTAATCATCATTTCCGTTTTCAACATCTGCAAGGTATTTAACAAGAAGTTTTGCATTTTCAGACGTAACCGAAATTCCACGACCGGAAAGAGCGACAATTTTATTTGCTGACGTTATCATGGTTTTCGGTACTACGATCTCATTCCATCTTCCATTACGCTTATATGCCAGCTTAATTTGTTCCTCTCCCGTCTCCAGATTTTTAAGTCGCTCGATTGGAAGGATCGGATGATAGCATGCAACCTGGTCAATACCACCGGATGTCTGGGCGTATATTCCTGAATCATTTGCGATCCAGGCACCACAGAACATATTGTCATACTCCCCAGTAAAATTTGTGTAATTATCCAATGCACATACTGAATTCTTTTCCTTTTCCTGCCTTTTCATTTCACGATCAGCCTGGCTGTACCCTCTCATGAGTTCGTCAAAATCCTGTTTTACGCCAAGTTGCTTTGCACGCCTGGAAAGCATTATTTTACGTTTTGACTTTTCAATTGGATCTTCCATTTCAAACAACTCAATGAAGACAGAATCATCCAGAATACTGTCTGCATCCAGTTCATTTATTGATTGCACTATCTCACCTCTTTTCCATATCGGATTCTTCCTGTAATATTTCATGCAGATACAGCTGGTACTGCAGCGCGTTATAACAATCACACCAAACGTTGCTGAAAGGCTCAGACTGATCAATATATCTCCTGTAAATGCTGATTAGATCATTATTTAACTTGCGTTCCTTCTCGTCCTTAACCCTCTTGTTTCTGCGCTCCTGCTCTCGTTTCCTCTGTTTGTAAACAGAAAGTTTTGATTCAAACGTTGGTTTTTCGTAAGATCCGCCTAAACTATAAAAGGCTGTTTTGAAATCGCAGTTTTCCATTTTCTGTATGAATGAAAAGATATCTCCGTTTGCTCCGCATCCGAAGCAATGGTAGTCTCTTTCATAGATTTTCATTGAAGCGCCCTTGTCTTCGGCATGAAATGGACAATGTATAAATCCACTTCTGTTCGGATGGAGCCCATATCGTTCTACAATATCACGCATGGAATACTGTTGTTTTATCTCCTCACTCATCATAGGCCATTGCTTAGGATGCGTATAATCTCGGATCCTGTCTGCTCCTTATCACAGAATAAAAACCGGCACCCGTATTTTCTTTCCTGCGTACATAGTATTTTGTACAGAGTTTCTCCGGTCATGGCTTTTGTTTCTATCTCTTCCCATTTTCCGGTATCAGGATTTTTTCTTCGCTTCCACCTTCTTGGATTTTCCCACCAGATCACGTCCGCCAGCTGGCGGATTCCCTTACCGTGTTCCACCAGAAATACCATCTGAATCTCGTTTTTCTGAGCCAATAAAAGTTCTCTCCGGAACCGTTCATGGTCTTGACATACATTGCTGCATAATTCTGACAGATTCTGTTTTCGGTCAATGATCAGGCGTGGATTATCATAATTCATATAATCTCCAACCATTAGCTTGGAAACCGGATGCGTGATACCATGTCTGTCAAATTCAGAAACTATTTTTGTTATTGCCCTGGCTTTTTCCCTTGAATCAATCTGTATGATCATACTGTCACACCCTTAATTGAAAGGCATTTCTTCGTCGAGACCTTCCGGAATGTTCATAAATCCATCATCAATTCCACCACTGTCCTGATTGAAATTACTGTTATTTTCATTGGAAGCTTTGCTTTCTCCAAATTCCACATTCTCAACCACAATATCAGTAGTGTAGACTTTCTGCCCTTCCTGATTCGTATAGGAACCCGTCTGAATTCTTCCGTTAAGATCCATTTTCCTGCCTTTAGTAAAGTATTTTTCAATGAATTCCGCCGTCTTGCCGAAAGCCACGCAGCGGATAAAATCCGCACCAGGTCCGCCATCCTGCTTGAACCGGCGGTTCACTGCCAGTGTAAAACTGGCAATGGAAAGCCCGCCGTACGTGTATCTTACTTCCGGATCACGTGTCAGACGTCCGGTCAACTGTACACTATTCATTCTGCTCTCCTTTCTTGTCCGGAGTTTTTTCGAATATACCCATGATATACTTGAACTCCTCAATCGTTATATCTTCGATTTTCTTCGCATTTACCTGCTTCCTGCTGAGTATGATCTGATCCGTTACACCGGTTCTCTTCTGCTCTGCGCGGATAGTATTAATCATTGCAGGAGAAGCTGGATCTGTTGGCTTTTCATCATTTTCCTGTACGGCCTGATTGCTTTCCTTCATCTCCTGACTGTTATTGGATTCTTTCTGCTTTTGCCCGGATGTTTTTCCTTTGGTTCCGCCCTTCTGCTTTCCCACCTCCTGTTCCAGTGATTCTGAATCCGGATCCACCATTTCCTCTGTTGGGATGCAGAATACCTGGAAACATGCGTATTTATATGCAATCGCCATAGCCTTATTGGTGGCCTTGTCTCCTGTGTCTAATCCCTCTCCTACAATGACTGATTCCACGGTAGAACCGTCTTCCGCATAGAAGTTAAATTGAATCTTACACACTACTTTGATCATGTCGGTACCTTTCTGGGTCTTCCCGACAACTTCACAGGTGCGTTCCAGGATTCTTGGTACTATCACTACCTTATTTTTTGCAAGAGCTGGATGGAGTGCATTATACACATCATCAATGCTACGGAATTTAAAACCCTGCTGCTTATTGATCTTATCCTTCGCTACGGCGCCTACATCCGCAATCACACCAGCAAGGGCACTGTAGATCATTGGTACCGGATTATTGATTACTGCCTGCTGTTCCATCATGAGTCCTCCCTGTCATATATAATTCTATCCACTGACTGCAGAATAATTTCGGAAGCAATCTGCCCCATAGACATAGATGATTCGTTACAAATATCTACCAGTGTGTTATAAGCATCTGAAGATATCTTAACTACCGGATTTTTAGTCTTATATTTCCTTTTCTTTGCTTTAATATGTATCATTCCGTCACTCATCATGCATCCCTCCGTTCAAAGAAAATACCGATACTGTTAAATGCCATCTCTACCTGTTCCAGTTCTTCCGGAGTGGCTACAACCTTATAAAAAGCGGTAATCGTGCTGGGCTGTTCAAATGGCAAATCATCATCTGGTTCTTTGGAAAAGAAGTTCTGTGATGCCTCCTGCACAGCTTCTTTTTCTGCTTTTTCACGCTCTTCTCTCCGGATCCGATCCTCTTCAGCAATCCGTTCTCGCTCCTGTTTCCTAATTCTATCTTCTTCCTGCTGCCGTCTTTGTTCTTCTTCCTGTCTTCGTTTTTCTTCTTCTCTACGCAGGATCTCAGCTTTCTGATTCTCATACTGATTGATATAGGAGATTGCTCCAGCAAGGTCCAAATTTGATTTATATCTTCTAATAGCTTCCGGAACTGCATCCGAAGTCATTGAATTTAACATTGTAACTGCAGTCTTGGTAGAATTAACGATTTCTGTAAGCTCCTTCTTGATTACAGTCACAGTAACGGACGCGTTCTCCCATTTTGTGTTGTAAATCTTTTTAAGAGGTATGTAATCAGCCATATCCCCAATCAGAGAATCGTACAGGCTCTGAATTTTTGTTCTTCGCTCTGACTTTCTCCTTTCTTCCATCTCATCGATCTGTTTGTTAATCAGATTAATTGGCTCATCAATCAGATTCTTCAGCTCATTGGCTTTCAATTCAAATTCTTCGTATGGAGCCAAACACTGTTTTTTTACTTCTTTCCTTTTGTCATCGATTACGACCTTGAGCTTCCGTAATGCAGCGACTTCGCTTCTTGCCAGTGGTTTCTGGTCCTCTGTAAAAACCTCTTTTTTACGCATATCCATTTCTTTGGCCAGTGCATCACGTAATTCCGTGTAATTAAATTCAATTATTCCAGGCTTCTGGTTTACAATTACCTGTAATTCATCCATTTATTTTCCTCCTTAATATCATCAACCGGACATTAATTATCCAACATCAATTCCGTTATTCTTGACTTTTCGTCTTTTCTACCTTATAATAAATTTTTATAGTTATTTGAGCTCTGCACCCTACCCTATGCTGCAGGGCTCTTTTTCTGTCTATTCCTCTCATTCAGAGCGATCAGAACGTATACTGCTGCCAGCCCGGCCACTATTCCTGCATATATTGCAGCCTCTTGTTTCACCCATAATGGCAACGTGTATACTATGTATCCTGATGCAGCCGATAATGCTGCATCTTTCCATGACAGGATTCTCATATGCATCCTCCTGCCATCATCGACAACTTTACCTGCTGCAGTCTCCACTTCTCGAATCCATCTGTATCGAACAACAATGAACTGTTCTTCGCCAATGGATTCATCTTGAATGCAAAAGTCTGCCCTTTTTCCCGGCTTGCCCGGAGAAGCATTTCCTCCGGGAATCCAATCTCCATAAGTTCCGTTTTTTTCATTACTTTTTTTGGGTATTCCAAATTTATACCTCCTGTTCTTGTAATTTTAGTTGATATCTCTTATGTTCCAATACTGACAAAAAACATCTTGAATAGATATCTTTATCACCACAGGATATAGCTGAAAAATGTTATAATTGTAGTCTTTTCCTATGCAAATTGCTTTTTACTTCCGATAAAATAGAATCCAAGACCGTAATACACTGAGCTTCTTCCGGGATCTCGGTTTTTATAAGTTCAACTATTTTTTCGGAAATCTGATTGATTTTCCCTTTGCTAATTACAACTCCATCACCATAATTAATAAAGCATTCCATCACCTACACCACATCCTTATTATTACGTGAAATTCATACTCCACATTTTTCTTCTGATTCCTATTACGATATTTCAATCCATCTAATCCTGATTTTTTGTCTGCATCAATTCAAAAACAGAAATTCCAGTTGCGTTTGAAATTTTTTCCAATGTACGTAAAGATGGTCTTGATTTACCGTCTGCCCATCGACTAATAGTTCCATTTCCGATATTGCATTTTTTTTCGAATGATCTAATTGAAAGATTATTTTTAGTACAATACTCGATAATTTTTTCGTAAAACAAATATTATCCTCCTCTCTAAATAAATATTTGTATTTAGAGAAAAGTCTATTGACATTTAATAGAGAATAATCTAAAATAAGAATTGTCCAGATACTTATTTAATTGAGAATTCTCTTTAATGATTTAGGCTTTTCTCTAATTACATTATCATTATATAGAGTGTTCTCTAATTTGTCAATGCCTATTTTTAGGTTTTTCTCTAATTTATTACAGGAGGCACTCATGAATGCAGTAGAAAAAGTGAGGAAATTATGCAAAGAAAGGAAAATACCAATTTCTAAATTAGAATCAGACCTAGAATTTTCAAACGGATATATAGGTCAGTTAAAAAAAGGCGTATTTCCAACAGATAGGGCTCAGAAAATAGCAAACTATTTAAATATGCCATTTGAATATTTTCTGCCAGAAGAGGAAAAAGAGTTTGGCATCACTACATGTTCAGAGTGTGGATTTACATACGATTCTGAAGTTGATGAAGATATCAGAGAACATGAAAATTATCATGATTTGTGGAAAAAAGCAGAAATTTATTTTGGAGAGCTATATTGCAACTATCCAGTAAGAGAGAAGATAAAGGCAATAAACAGGAACATACGAAATAATTTAGATAACCCGATCAAAACACGATATCGCGCAGAAATTGAAGTATTAAAGTGTCTGTTTTCAAGGAGTGTTGAAGCAGCTAAATTTGATTTAAGACATGTTCCTTTTGATAAGTATGTTGCAATGATGATGTACGGGAAACATTATAGATCAAAACTTGATGATGAATTATATAGTGAAATAGTAAAAAATTTCGGTACAATGCCAGGAATTGAAGACGGAAAATCATATTATGAAATTCCTGATGATTCTGTGGAAACCATAGCAGCCCATAAGGACGAAGGAAATTTTACACCAGATGAGTTAAGGAAGATAGAAGAATATAAAAAACTGCTCATAGCCGCACGTCCCAAGGAGTGATTATTTGACATACGAAGAATTGCAAATTATGTACAATAATATAAATATAGTCGAGATGGATTTATCAGGTGTTAATGGATTGAAGGGGCTGTATGTTGATAAAAACATAGCAATAGAAAAAAGGCTCAATCAAAAGGAAAAATCCTGTATCCTTGCAGAAGAAATAGGCCACTTTTACACATCCAGTGGAAATATTATCGATCAGACAGATGTGAGTAACCGTAAGCAGGAATATCGGGCCAGACTAAAAGGATACGAAATCAAAATCGGTTTATCAGGAATTATAGAATGTTATAAACGTGGGTGCCGATCGATCCACGATATGGCAGAATTTTTAGATGCAACAGAAGATTACATTCAAAATGCATTAAATTGTTATAAGAACAAGTATGGCATTTGTACACAATATTATGGCTATTTAATTATTTTTGAGCCATCATTAGCTGTTATGAAAATGGTTGAGTCATAAAAATATACAGAACTATTTTGTGGAGCTAGATTATTATCGTCTTTGTTTCTTCCAAGGCAGATCAGTCCTGCTTGCAAAGGCGAATTATTGTCATCGTTCCACAGAATGGTTAAGTATAAAAACAATTTACAAAGGGGGACAATACATGAATTGTGTAATTTGTGGAAAGGAACATGCTATTTATAGCGTTATGGGCCTTAATGGAACAGTATGCCAGGAATGTAATGATTATCTTTTTAAGTTAAACCACGGGAAAGCAGCAGAAGCCAAGTCTTATTTTGACTCTGTTACAAAATGTAATAATTTGGATACATCCACTTCTCGCTTTCTTGAGGTAGAACTGAGAAAGCACCGCAGTGAAATAGAGGAATTTGAACCATTCACAACACAGAAAGAAACTATCTCGTCTACCATTAGCACTGAAAAGCAGTCATCTGAAAGAAAAAATAATAAACCAGTGGAAAAACACTTTATACAGCAACCTACAATGCAACACACATCCGAATTAAAGGAAATCAAAAATCTTATAGAAGAACAAAATCAAAAGCTTCAGACAATAAAGAGCATACTGGTCTTTTTTGCTGTTGTTGTTTCTATTGGAATAGTTGGTTCTTTGATTTATATTATTCAGTTAGTGAGTATGTTCAAAAATTTTGTATAAATATAACACCCGCCCCGGTACCAACGTACCGGAGCGGAAAACAATTAAAAAAATATTGATTGACAAGGAAATCCGAACGTGGTAGTATTACATTAATCAAACGAATGA
Organism: Thermoflexaceae bacterium; assembly: GCA_029226085.1. GTDB lineage: Bacteria > Bacillota > Clostridia > Lachnospirales > Lachnospiraceae > MGBC120314. The sequence continues at coordinate 309 of JAQXXN010000041.1, read as the reverse complement.
CATTTCGTTATGATGCATATAATAATTTTGGAACGTACTCGGGTGTCCTTCGGGCCCCGGGTCTTTTTATTTTACAGGAGTGAATATGCCAGAAAAACCCTTTAAAACACATGACCAACTAATTGAATTATTGGAATCACGCGGAATAGACTTCTCTGATCCAGAAAGTAAAAGTTTTGCAAAGAAAAAATTGCAACGTATTGGGTATTACAGTTTAATCAATGGTTATAGTTATCTTTTTAGAGACAAAGAAGAAACAGATACATATCTTCCAGGAACCACTATTAACGAAATATATAATCTTTATTT
>JAQXXN010000040.1 GCA_029226085.1 Thermoflexaceae bacterium | reverse complement strand
CTTCAAAATCAGATTGCCAATGCCGAAAAGCAACTGCAGGAGCTTTCTTCCAATAAAGAAATGACGATTGAGGAGAAAATGATGAAACGTCAGGAAATAAAAAAACAGATTACGGATTTGAAGAATCAGTTGAGACAGCATCAGATCGAGCAAAGGAAAGAACAACAGCAGTCAAAAAGTTCTTCCGTGGAGGATATGCTTGGTGGATGCCGAAAAGCTGCACAATCAGGAAAGCAGGGAAGTGAATTGTCACAGGCAAGTATGACAGCATTGATTTCCGCAGATTCCTCCATGAAGCAGGCAAAGGTACAGGGGAGTATGGCAACCAAAATGGCAGGAAAAGCAGGTGTGTTGGAGTCTGAAATCAAGATGGATAAGGGAAGAGGCGTAAGTACAGAAAAGAAGGAGGAAGAACTGGCTGACCTTAAGGCAAAAGTACAGTCTGCAACAGCAGCACAGATGTCAACACTTACGGATGCAAATAAGGTTATGGAAGAAGCTTCTGAAGCAGACCGCAAGGCAGAAAGTGAAAACAGGAATGATCAGACCGACAAAACAGATGAAATACAGAAAAAGTCTAATGATGTGGCAGAAAGTACAGAAAGTGCAGACAATGCAGTACCGGAAACTGGGGCAGAGGTTTCAGCCACGACAACTACAGTAAAAATTTCGGGTGCACAAACAGGGCAGTCCGAAACGCAGAAGCTTGTATATACACCGATTGATGTAAAATTATAGCCAACAACAGGTAACGATTGATTGGAGAGTGGGCAGGGATTGGTCCGGTAATTACAGTATTTTTCATGAACAGCTAAAATCAGCAGATATTACAGGGTATTTGTAATATCTGCTTTTTTCAGTTTCGTTCCATTTCAAAGGGGATTCGTTCCATCTTGCAGAAAAAATCTATTTTTTTGCCGATAAAATAAATGGCAGATGATACAACGGGCGAAAACGATTCAACATGCCTGCATGATAGATGGCCAATGCTTCGTATGAAGCTAGATAACTTACTTACACTAAATTATAACATTTACAGAATATCATATCATGACAAAATTTGCAATGAAATGGTATTTTATATACCCGGAAGTTTGACAGTTGAATATTCGAAAAAATACTTGCAGGTCGCATAAAACCTGCTTTTTTTGTGTCAACTTTTTTGTTTTATCATATTGTACTTTATTGTACTGTATGATATAATAAGCGTGGAGGCGATTTTTATGAGACTTCATATTTCAAAATCAAAAAACGCAGAGTCATTTTATATCAGCAAAGGTTATGTTAACGACAAAGGGGTAAGTACTTCTGTGATTGTCCGCAAACTTGGCACCCTGAAAGAACTTTTGCCGGAACACGGACCAACCAGGGATGATGTAGTTGCATGGTGTAAGGAACAGTGTAAGATTGAAACTCAAAAATACAAGGAAGAACAGAAAAGCAAATCCATTCAGATTACTTTCCATGCTGACCGGCAGATCAATTACGAACATCAGGTTTTCCACCGCGGCGGATATTTATTTCTCCAGTCATTTTACTACCGACTTCATATGGACAAGGTTTGCAGAAAATTAAGGGATAAGTACAAATTCAAGTACGATATCAATGCAATTCTGTCTGACATGATTTATGCAAGGATTCTGGAACCTTCCAGCAAACGTTCCAGTTATGCTGTTGCATCCGGATTCCTTGAAAAACCTTCCTATCAGCTGCATGATGTTTACAGGGCTTTGGATGTTTTAGGAAACGAATGTGATTTCATTCAGGCTGAGCTCTATAAAAACAGCCACCAGCTTGGAAACAGAAACGATAACATCCTGTATTATGACTGCACGAATTATTACTTTGAAATTGAGCAGGAAGATGGCGGCAAGAAATACGGCAAATGTAAGGAACACCGTCCGAACCCGATTATCCAAATGGGGATGTTCATGGATGGTGATGGTATTCCTCTCGCATTTTCACTCTTCCCAGGGAATGCAAATGAACAGACTTCCCTGAAGCCGCTGGAAGAAAAAGTCCTTTCAGAATTCGGATGCCAAAAATTTATATACTGCAGCGATGCAGGTCTTGGTTCCGAAAAAATCAGGAATTATAACCATATGGGGGAACGTGCATTCATCGTCACCCAATCGATTAAAAAGCTGAAAGCCGAAGATAAAGAATGGGCATTAAATCCAAGAGGTTTCAAAAGAGTTTCTGATGGTAGAAATGTAGATATCACCTCACTTCCGGAAGATGATACCGGTCTTTATTACAAAGAAGAACCTTATACTCCGCATACACTGCACCAGCGTTTGATTGTCACTTACTCTCCAAAGTATGCACGTTACCAAAAAACAATACGGGATAAACAGGTGGACAGAGCCCAGAAGATGCTTGCTTCCGGCAACGTTCGGAAGGAACGTAAAAATCCAAATGATCCTGCAAGATTTATTGGAAAAGTTGCGGTTACCGCAGATGGTGAAGTTGCCAAAATACATAACTATCTAGATGAAGAAAAGATACAGAACGAAGCTCTTTATGACGGACTGTACGCTGTTTCCACAGATTTACTGGATGATGAGGTTGGAGATATTCTGAAGGTTAGCGAAGGAAGATGGGAAATTGAAGAATGCTTCCGGATTATGAAAACAGATTTTGAAGCACGTCCGATATTCTTACAGAATGAAACACGTATCAAAGCCCACTTTTTAACCTGCTTTATATCGTTGGTCATTTACCGGTATCTGGAAAAAGCACTTGGCGATTCTTATACATGTGAAACCATTCTGTCTACATTGAAGAGTATGAACTTTGCATGTGTCCAGGAACAAGGTTTCATGCCACTATATACACGGGATAAGCTTACAGACAAACTTCACGAGATATGCGGTTTTCGAACAGACTATGAATTCATCACCAAAAAGGATATGAAAACAATTCAGAAAAAAAGTAAAGGTCGAGAATAAATTACCATACTTCAAAACGAAGTCAAAACACCTCGCATCCATTGTAAATACTGGGATTGCGAGGTGTTATACTCTGATTAACTGTCAAAGATGGGAATTTGCAATGAAATGGTATTTTATATACCATTACAAGTGGAAACAGTCGGCTTCATTCCGTTCGCCGGATTTGGGATTGTACCATATATGATGGATAAAAAGAAAGAGTAGATTATGATTTTATCAAGATGTTAAAATAGGCAGATATTGCGAAGTGTTTGTAGTATCTGCTGTTGCTGTTAGAAGACAAGTATTAATTTATTAGTTGTATAACTTTATATTGAATTTTACAGAGGAACACAAGTGCAACACTTTTGACACATTTATTTTCTATATATGGAATATCAGAAAAGGGTGGCGAAAAAAGGATGCAGTCGAAAAAAGAAATGGGAAATCCGGCTGCTCAATATCAAACGTACATCGAAAAAGTACTTTTGCTAAAAAAGGGGGAACAAATCGTGAAACGATGCAATTATTTTTTTAAAATCCTTCTGTGCTTTGTGCTGATGTTCGCAGGAATTCTGATGACGA
>JAQXXN010000039.1 GCA_029226085.1 Thermoflexaceae bacterium | reverse complement strand
ACGAGAGGGTATGCGGGTTTCGAATTGTGTCTTTTCTAACACAATACATTTTATTTGCTGACCGGTGACGAGTCGTCTGCAAATGCCCATCCATGGGCAAAGCAGACTCAATCCGCCGTCCTGGCGGATTGCCTCTGGGTATGGAGGTATTGTGTAAGAAAAGAGCAACAATTCTCAAAAAGCATACCCTCCCGTGTTCTCTATGACAGCCTATCCACAGTCTACCCACATCCGGCAGGAGAACCCTCTGAGTCGCAACCTTTACAATAATAGAATTTAAAGATTTGGAAAAAACTCATTTAAAAAGAGAGATAAAACAGGATGTCCGGGGCGACAGCGGCAGGGGATGGTTTCTATCTGTGCCAAGGCGGTATGTTTGTGAAGAATTGTAGGCTTTTCTTACACAATACCCCGATACACAGAGGCAATCCGCCAGGACGGCGGATTGAGCCTGCACTTGCTCATGGATGAGCATTTGCAGGCGGTCTCGTCACTGGTCGATAAATGAAACGTATTGTGTTAGAAAACCACAATTCGTAACCCACATACCGCCTTGGCAAAGATAGAAACCATCCCCTGCCGCTGCCACCCCGGACATCCGTCACTGTCACTGTCACTTACTCCACAACCCCCAATTTCAATAAAAAAGCATTGCCCTGCAATCTCCCCGACCGCAAAGCAATGCCTTAAAACTATGCCACTATAAAACTCCCCTGACCGGATTTATCCTTCAATGGAAATATACTTTCTCTCTTCCACTGCCGGAGCATCCTTTTTCGGAATATCAAGCTTTAGGATACCATCCGTGAAGCTTGCATGGATATCTTCCTGTCTGATGTTATCACCTACATAAAAACTTCTCTGGCACTGTCCGTAATAACGCTCCTTGCAAAGATATCTTCCCTCTTCATCCTTCTCCTCCTTGCTTTCTTCGTGATTTGCGGAAATGGTAAGATATCCGTCCTTTAAGTCAGCCTTGATATCTTCCTTGGCATAACCCGGAAGTTCAATATCCATCTGATACTTATCATCAAATTCCTGAATATCCACATTCATTCCCGGTACGCTCTTTCTTGCACTTTCAAACGGAGTGCTGAAGAAATCATCAAAAAAGTTATCTACAAAATTATTTTCAAAAATGCTTGGTACTAACATAAGTCATTCCTCCTTAAATGAAAAATCATTAACCTTCAATTAATATTGTGCTGTCCTCTGGCTGCTTTTCTTGTACCTTTGGAACAGTTATCTTCAATACGCCATGCTTAAATGTTGCCTTCAGCATATCCTGGGTAACATTACTTCCGACAAAGAAGCTTCTCTTGTAATCGCCCCAGTAACTTTCCTTTCGGATGAATTTGCCGCCACCCTTTGACTTTTCCTTATTCATCGTTGCAGCTACATATAAATAACCATCTTCCACGTAAGCCTTAATGTCTTCTTTATGGCACCCAGGCAGGTCTATCTCAAGAAGATATGAATCCTTTTTCTCCCTTACATCACTCTTCATGGGATAATGTTTTCTTGACATCATAAGTCATTCCTCCTTTTATTATGGGTGAAGATAAAGTTGGAATTCGATTGGGAACTTCTTTTCCTCATCTGTTATACTTATTATATAACACATATTATTAGCACTGTCAACCGTTGAGTGCTAATTTTTTGTGAAAAAATTGTGAACTCCAATTTATTGCCTTTTTTCGGCAAAAAAAGGATTGCTTCACACGGTAAATCCGAATGAAACAATCCTCTGTAAATATCTATATTTTTCTTACCTTAATGACAATGCCCGCCACATTTTCCACAGTCACCGCCGCATTGTAAGGATTTTCCGTTTTTCTTGTCACGAATCATACTTCTTAGTATCAGGGCAATCATTCCTATCAATATTACGCCCACAATCAATGTTGCCATTTATACATCCTCCCATTAATCTGATATCCTTATCTTGCTCCTGCCAGACTCTTACTATCTGCATTCAATGTCTTACTTTCTTTATAAGGTCTGAACAGCAGATACAATATTCCGATTATAAGCAGTATTGCAACAACCGTTCCGATTCCCAACGCACCCGTGGTAATCCATGTGCCAATCTGATAAATACACATTGAAACCACATATGCCAGTATACACTGATATCCGATTGCAAACCAGAACCATTTTGCATTGTTCATTTCTCTCTTGATTGCTCCCATTGCGGCAAAGCACGGTGCGCAGAGAAGATTGAATACCAGGAATCCATAAGATGCTACCAGTGTCATGACACCAGAAAGATTGCCCCAGATTTCCACACCGTCTTCAGCCACTTCAGCAAAGCCAAACAACAGTCCAAATGTTGCAACCACATTTTCCTTGGCAATCAGTCCTGTAACAGCTGCAACTGCCATCTTCCATCCTTCACCTGCCTGTGTCCAGCCAAGAGGTGCAAAAATCCATGCAATTGCACTTCCGATTTTTGCCAGAATACTGTAATTTAACTGTTCTGCTTCCAGCATGCCAAATCCGCCGTCTACCCATCCAAAGCTCATCAAAAACCAAAGTACAATGGTTGATAACAGAATAATGGTTCCCGCTTTCTTAATGAAGGACCAGCCGCGCTCCCACATGCTCCGGAGTACATTGCCCACGGTAGGCCAGTGATACGCCGGAAGCTCCATGACAAAAGGAGCAGGATCCCCTGCAAACATCTTTGTTTTCTTTAAAATAATTCCGGAGCAGATGATTGCTGCCACGCCCACAAAATACGCACTCCATGATACCCAGCCTGCATTGTCAAAAAATGCACCGGCAATTAATGCGATAATCGGAAGCTTTGCGCCACACGGAACAAAGGTGGTTGTCATGATGGTCATCTTACGGTCACGGTCATTTTCAATGGTACGTGATGCCATGATACCCGGTACACCACAGCCACTTCCAATCAGCATTGGAATAAAAGATTTTCCGGAAAGTCCGAATTTGCGGAAAATACGGTCCATGATGAATGCCACACGTGCCATATAGCCACAGCTTTCCAGAAATGCAAGGAAGAGAAACAGTACAAGCATCTGAGGAACAAATCCAAGTACAGCACCCACACCGGAAATAATACCATCCACAATCAACCCTGTCAGCCAGTCCGCACATCCGATACCTTCAAAGAAGCTCTGTGCTCCAGGGATAATCCACTCACCAAACAGCGTGTCATTGGTCCATCCGGTAAGCCAGTCGCCCACGGTAGTAACCGATACATAGTACACAATAAACATAACTGCCGCAAAAATAGGAAGTGCCAGCCATCTGTTTGTAACGATGCGGTCAATCTTATCCGAAGCAGTCATCTTCTCCTTTCTGGATTTGGTTACACATTCTCCTATAATAGAGGAAATATAAACATATCTTTCATTGGTAATAATGCTCTCCGTATCATCACCAAATGCTTCTTCCATCTGTTTAATTTCAACAGATACATCCGGCACAGATTTCATCTGATCTTTTATCTTGTCATCCTTTTCCAGAAGCTTAATCGCAAAAAAACGTTTCTGTTCTTCCGGTACAGTACCTTGAAGTTTCTCTTCCACCACTGAAATAATTTCTTCTGCTTTTTGTGAGAACGTATGTACCGGAGCTGCCACTGCTTTTTTCTGTGCCAGTGACACAGCCTTTTCTACCGCTGTCTGGATACCGCTTCCCTTTAATGCAGATATTTCCACTACTTCACAGCCCAGCTTTTTGCCAAGCTTATCAACATGTATCTTATCACCTGTCTTTTCCAGAACATCCATCATATTGACTGCCATCACCACCGGAATTCCAAGTTCCATGATTTGCGTGGACAGATACAAATTTCTTTCAATATTGGTTCCATCTACGATATTGATAATTGCATCCGGTCTCTCACCAATCAGATATTTTCTGGCAACTACTTCCTCCAGGGTATATGGAGATAAGGAATAAATACCCGGTAAGTCCATGATAATGACATCCTTGTTTCCTTTTAACTTACCTTCCTTTTTTTCCACGGTTACGCCCGGCCAGTTGCCCACAAACTGATTGGAGCCGGTCAGCGCATTGAATAATGTTGTTTTACCACTATTCGGATTTCCTGCAAGTGCAATTTTAACTAACATGATTCTTCTCCTTTTATTCGTTTTAGTTAGTATTTTCTAACTTCTGTGTTAAAAAAATTATTCTACAATAATCATTTCTGCATCTGCTTTTCTTAAAGATAATTCATAGCCCCGTACAGTTACCTCAATCGGATCTCCTAACGGTGCCACCTTCCTTACAAAAACCTCAACACCTTTAGTAATTCCCATGTCCATGATTCTTCTTTTTACCGGTCCTTCTCCTGTAAGTTTTGTAACCTTTACCGTCTGACCGCAGGCAGTCTCCCTTAATGTCTTCATCTTTCCCTTTCCTTTCTGCTCTTTTTTAGGAATGTATGATACACTACACCATAATCCTGCTTGCCATATCCCTGCCAATTGCTACCCGGGAATCCTTTACATTCACAATCAGATTTCCTCCGATGTCCGACACGACAGTGACATTACTGCCCACCACAAAACCAAGATTCTCAAGAAAACGCTTCGTTTCTTCTTTTCCGCCCACCTTCTTAATGGTATTGGTTTCTCCTGCATTTAACATTGTCAGTGGCATCATTTCATCCCTTCTTTCATCATGCTGATTATTATTTTTCTTTTTCAGTGGTTAGTATATTCTAACTTTTATAAATTGTCAATAGAATGATGAAAAATTTTATCGATACTTTTTCATCCTTCTAGTAACTCATCTGCACTGCAGTAGTATCCCTTAAGATTTTTTCCATTAAAAAATCCCATGTTAATTCCTTTATATTTTCCGGTGCATTCCGATACCATCAATGTCTGTTGTAGGGTAAAATCCTCCCAGTCCATGACGGTAAATGGATGTTCTTCCACTGTTCTTACAAACAGACTGCCTCTGACATAATCCGGATATTGTCCCGTAAATCCATTCTTTTTAAAACGCTCATCCAGATTCTTTCTCATTAAATTAATATCAAAACCGGTTTCTTTTGGATATACCCTTTCTGGATATCGGGATGCTCCTTTTACTGCCCGTTCATAGATATAACAGTACAGCCCGTATCTTTGGGGTTTTGTGAGCATTCTGGAAAGACGCCCTGCCAGCCATTCACACGGAAATAATTGATACAGTTTTACTGCCACGTAATACCCAAAATCCCCTGCCTTTTGAGAGAGCTCCAGCATCTTTTGTGTACCTTTTTTTGTGTTATCATACAATTCTTCAAAAAGCTGCTTGGCAGGTGCATGATACCGAAACGGTGCAAATTCAATCAAATCCAGAAGGTCTTTTTCTTCTTCATTGCATGCTTTTTCGCCCAGAAAAGCATATTTATCGTACATGGTTCCGATGATATACACAAGCTGGCTCCATTGTTCCTGTCCCGGCTCCCAGAAATGGCAGATGGAATCAAACCGGTAATACTTTTTCTCCATGACCACATCCTGAAAAAATACCGTAAAGACATTTTCTTTCCCCTGCTTTGCCACCAGCACATACCGTTCCCCTTCTGTATGTATTTCCACTGTGGTGTACTGTTTTTGATCTGCAAGCTGTTTGCCCACAAGAACTGCATTTTTTAATATAAAGTAGCACTCCAGGGCATCATTCATCATATATGGAATATATATATCCGTACGCTCCCGGTTCTCATTATCATTCAAAATCCCCGGGTACCAGATTTCAAATACTCCGTTATCCGCCAGTTCTGCAATACGTTCCAGTATTTCTTTATTCTTTGCACACATCAATCCAATCCTTCATTCCGGACACTTTTTCCAGTTCACTGATACTTAATTCAATCGCACTGTTACCGCTTCCTGCTGCTGGGAATACCGTATCATGCTTTTTTAAGGACATGTCAAGATAGGTAAGCACCCCGTCCTTAACTCCAAAAGGGCATACTCCACCCGGTGCATGCCCGATTAATTCTTCTACTTTATCGAACTCAATCATCTTTGCTTTTGTCTTAAAAAATTCCTTATACTTGTGATTATCTATTTTGGACATTCCCGAAACCACAATGAGAATCGGCTCATCATTTACAATAAAGGATAACGTCTTTGCGATTCTATCCGGTTCGCAGCCTAATGCCTCTGCCGCCAGTTCCACCGTGGCGCTGGAATGCTCCAGTTCCCTCACTCTTTCTTCCATGTTAAACTGCCTTAAATATGCTTTTGCCCGTTCGATTGACATTTCTTTACTCCTTATTCTTTTCCTGATAAGCAAATTCATTTCTTACCAGATTTACAAACCGTTCTCCCAGTACGGACAGCGGTTTTCTCTTATCCCATACCAGTGCATAGGACGCTGTTCTTTCCGGATTTACGATTCTCTTTTCCGTAACCCAGCTGTTCTTTCGCTCCTGTCCCGAGGTACTTGGGAAAATTGCAATTCCCACCCCCTGCATGGTAAGCTCTCTTGCATTTAAGTAACTGCTCATCTCGGCCCGCATGTCTACTTTAATTCCTGCCTCTTCAAACCATCCCATAATTTCACGGACACGGGATTTTCTGGAAGGAAGTATCAGCGGCTCATTCTTAAGCTGTGATAATTCAATGGTATCCCCTGGAAGCTTTGCCAGAGGATGCTCGTTATTAATCATGGCAATCCACGGCACCCTGTCCACCAGCACGCTGTCTAACAGCTCATGATTAAAAGGTTCCATGATCAATGCCACATCAAGGAGTCCTTTTTCCAGCCTGTCCAGCACATCATCCGTACTGCCGTTCCAGATTTCATAATACACCTGTGGATATTTTTCCTTAAATCCGGCAATCCACTGTGACATAAGATACGGTCCTCTTCCTTCCACCGTACCGATATAAATGGTTCCTGCCACTCCTTTGGCAAGTTCTCTTACTTCGGATTCCGTCTTCTCAATCAGCTCCAGAATCTGGTCTGCACGAATCTTAAGAAGCTTTCCTTCCTCCGTAAGCTGAAGCTTTTTCTTACTGCGGTCAAAGAGCCGGACTCCCAGTTGTTCTTCCAGCATCTGAATCTGCCTGCTAAGCGGTGGCTGTGCCATGTTAAGATTCTGTGCCGCTCTGGTAATATTCAGTTCCTGTGCTACTTCCATAAAATATTTTAATTCCCTGATATCCATCATTCTGCCCCAAAGAAATCTAATTTTCTTCTGCTTCCAGAAGTCTCTTGCATTCTGCAAGCTTCGCCTTTTCCTCATCCGGAAGTTCCGGATACTTCGGCTCACAATCCTCCAGCACCTTAATTACAATCTCTGAAACCAGATACCGTTCATACCATTTCTGGTCTGCCGGAACAATATACCATGGACAATTTTTCGTTCCCGTCTTTTCAATAATTTCCTCATATAATTCATGGTATTCATCCCATAATTTTCGTTCATCCAAATCCCCCGCCGAAAACTTCCAGTTCTTGCCCGCATCATTAATCCGATCCATGAACCGCCGTTTCTGCTCCTTTTTGGAAACATTTAAGAAAATCTTAACCATACGGTAGCTGTTCTCATACAAATACTCTTCATAGTTACAGATCTGCTTATAACGCTTCTCGTAGAATTTCTTGGAGCCATCCTTTAAGCATCGCTCTGCCATGTTGTATCCATATTCCATTCCATGAATCTGGGTCACAAGCACATCCTCATAATGGGATCGGTTAAAAACGGCAATCTCGCCACGTCTGGGAAGTGCCTGATTTACACGCCACAGGTAATCATGCTCCAGTTCCCTGCTTGTTGGCTGCTTAAAGCTTATTACATGTACTCCCTGTGGATTCACACCACTCATGACATGCTTAATGGTTCCGTCCTTTCCTGCTGCATCCATGGCCTGCAGTACAATAATGACACCCTCCCTGCCTTCTGCATAAAGCTTGTCCTGAAGTTCGGCAATCCTTAAAATATTCTGCTCTGTTTTTTCAACATACTTTTCTTTTTCTTCTTTTGTGATTCCCAAATCATAAGCACTCTCCGGAATTTTCTTTAAATCCGGTTTCTCACCCTTATAACAAAAATCCTTTAAATCCATGATAAAACCTCCCTTGTATTTTTCCCTACACCATGCTCATGGACAATGCTGCCTTACTATAAGATATATTATATAATGCTTTTGTAAAATCATCAAAGTTTTTATAATAAAATACATTTTTTATGGCTTATTTGGTAAAATTTTCTTAAAAGCTGTCGGAAGCGCCACTTCCTTTTCCAGCTGTTCGGCTGTCACCCAGGTGTATCCGTTGTCTTCTGAAACAGAATCACACCACACCTCAAAACATTTCATATGCCACTCCACATGGGAAAAAATATGTTTTTTCTCCGGCATTTTTTTCGTTTTCTTCACAAGAATGCCTCGTTCTCCAAGGTACTCCTTAATTTCTTTCACACTTTTCTCACCGTCCAGATTCGGAAACTCCCACATACCGGATAATAATCCCGTGCCCTCACGCCTGTTAAGTGCAACCGCATCTTCATGGTACAGAATCAGAACGGTCTTTTTTTCTATCTTTCTCTCACCCTTCTTTTTCTTTACCGGATAAAGCATCTGTGCATGATTCTTATATGCACCACAGAGAGCATTTAACGGACAGGCTTCACATTTCGGTGCTCCGTTTGGCACACATACCATGGCTCCTAATTCCATCAGGCTCTGTGTAAAATCCCCACATTGTGTCTTCGGATAAATCTCTCTTAGCTCCTGTGTAATCTGACTTTTTAATTTTGCATCCTGAATATCCCGGCCATCTTCCGTAATTCTTGTTATGACACGCAGAACATTACCATCCACTGCCGGAACCGGCTTTTCAAATGCAATGGAAGAAATGGCACCTGCGGTATATTCTCCGATACCAGGCAGTGTAAGAATTGTCTGATAATCCACCGGAAACTTTCCCTGATATTCCCTGCAAATAATCTGTGCAGACTTTTGAAGGTTTTTGGCACGGGAATAATAACCAAGTCCTTCCCACAGCTTTAAAAGTAACTCCTCATCTCCTTGGGCAAGAGCCTGTATGTCAGGGAAATTCTGCATGAATCTTTCATAATACGGAATGACTGCCTCGACCCGGGTCTGCTGTAACATGATTTCCGATACCCATACACGATAGGGATCTTTATTCTTCCTCCACGGAAGGATGCGAGCATTAACATGATACCAGTCAAGAAGCGGAGTAACAATTTTCTCTAAATCATTCATTGATAAAATCTCCCTCAAAATACCTTTTTATAGTCTCTAATTATTATTATAAAACATTGTCGGAATTTATCCAGACATAATTAAAAATACCTAAGGCTTACTGCTTTTTGTAAGCCTTAGGTACTTTCACTGTTTCATATAATTTTTTCAGGACATGCACCACCTGATTGGAGTCCCCGGAATCCACCACATAATCATATCTTCCCGGTATGCTTCCGAATGTTACCGTCTTTTCCAGATGAAGCATTTCCTTAAGATACGCTGTCATATTTTCCTTTGTAGCATTTTTATTATATATTTTGATATAGGAATATCCCGGATAATCCGTGGACGGATAGTACAGAATTTTTAATTTCTCTGCAAATCCCCGTTCCTTTAGAACATGGTAAAAATCATTGATTACGTCATCCGGATAAAGCATCATGAAATATACCACATACTCTGTCTCGGGAAGCGGTCTTCTCACATAATTCCTGTATGGAGATTTTCTCATTCTGGCAACAAGCTGTTTTTGCACTTCATCCACAGGTTCATCATAATAAATAACCAGCATGTCATCCACGATTACATTGGTAAAACACATAAGTCCCTGCTCTTTTATGAGAGATAGAACCTCTTTGGATTCTGCAGACGACATCACATATGTTTTCAAATACATTTTCTCCCGGATATCGTAAAGTACCGCTCCGTCCATGGCAATTACCGGAAGCTTCAGCCTGATATCGTGCATCGGTTCCATCAGTGATGCCGGTGTCCGCATGGTGGAAATGGTAAAGTTCACGCCTTCATCCAACATCCGGTTAAGCTCCACCCTGCTGTAATCACTGAGGCTTTCCTTACTGTTAAGCAGCGTATCATCCAGTCCCGAAATAAATAAAATATCCTTGTGCTTTTCCTTAGGCAGAGAAAAACAATTGACACCAATTCCGATGGCAATTCCAATCATGGTGTCCAGAAAACGGTTCCACACAAAAAGATAGGGATTCGCATCCGTCATGTGATTTACAACGATACTTAAAAATACCACGCAGGAAAAATAGGATGCCTGCTTCTTCTTTATCAGTACCGTTGTATAAAGAACGGCAATCAGCATAAGTGAAATAGCGGCGGCATCCACAATCGCCCCTGTTTTTCCCAAAATCCTGACCTGATTTTTCATAAGCAGAAACACAAGCCCGTATAATGCCCCGATAACCGTCCCTATGGTTCGCTGAATGGCGTTTTTTCTGGTATTCTCCACATATACCTGCATGCACCAGAGTGCCGCAAGCTGGGAATAAAATACAATCCCGCTGTTTCCCCGAAGAAACGATACCAGATAACATAATGCAACCGCAACCGATGATTTTATGATTCGAAGTCCAATTTTGGGAAATTTCTTCGAAAGTATCTTTTCCATTTTTCTATCTCCTATTCCATGTACATGCAAAAAGAAAAAGGCACCCGGAATCCTCCAGGCGCCTTTGCCATATTGCTTAATAAATATATAAAATAATTTAGGAAAAGTCAATTGTTTTTTCATAAATCCTTGCACTGATTCCCATAAGTCCAATGCCCACAGCCGAAAGAATTACCGTACACCAAATCATCGCATCCACACCTGCACCATCCAGAATAAATCCGCCAAGCACATTGCCAAGCGTTCCTCCAAGTCCCAGTGAGCAGGAACCAAGAAGTGCCTGTCCGATTCCGCTGTCAGTCTGTTCCATCGCCTTATTAATGAAATACACGGATGCAGGCGTAAATAATGCAAATGCACCAAACTGTAAAAACTGCATCAGATAAACCAGACCCACATTCACGGCAAATAATGTAAAAACAGATTTTACCGTAAAGAACACGGCACTGATTACTAATAATTTTTCTACTTTAATCCGCTTTTCCAGCTTAACAAAAAACATCATTACCGGAAGTTCCACTCCCGCGGCAATGGCAAGTGCCAGCCCCAGATTGGTACTGTTACCGCCTGCCCTTTCAATAATATTAAGCAAGAAGACATTTACCATGTTGTGTCCCATGAACAGCACAATGGATGCCGTAAGAAAGAAGGGCAGGAAAACGTATTTTCCAAATAGAGCAGATATTCCTGTTCTTCTCTGATTATCCTTTTTAGTTTTTTCTTTCTTTTGGTCTTCGTAAGGGAAAAAAACTGTAATTCCTGCAGTAACCATCCCCAGAAAAATATAAAGAACCATTAGAAACTGCGTTCCAAGCCATTCCACTGCATACCCGAGAAATAACGATATAAGTGCATACGCAATGGAACCTGTGCCCCGCGCCAGTCCGTAATTAATGTCCTTTCCTGCATTCACATACTCCATCGCCATGCTGCTTAACATGGACGGTATGGATGCATCAATTGCCGCAATCAGTGTAAAAAGGACTGCAATGGTGTATATTCCCGGCATTTTTGCCATGATAGCCACCGCCAGTATCAGGGACAGTATTTTAAGAAGAATTACCTTGGTTTTGTTATTCATCCAGGGAAAACGTATGGTAGCTGATGCCAGAACCGGCTGCAGAATTACCGAAATTACCGCGCCGATTCCCGTTACCAGTCCCACCACAGAATTGTCATATCCACAGGATTTTAAGTAAACCGCCGTATAACTCCATGCTATGGCATAACTGCACCAGAACACCACATGTATCATGATATATGTAAACGTAATCTTTTTAATGTTCATTTTTATCCTTCCTCTTAATCCTGTGTATTTGCGGCTGTAACGTTATCTCCGATATCGTCATGCCGTCTCTCTGGCTTAAAATATATTCCACTGCCCCGGAAACCTCCTGGGGTTTTAAATAAGACTCTTCCTCGTCTCCCTCTTTAAAATCCGCATTCCGATACAGATTCGTCTGTGTCATGTCCGGTTTTATTACCGTAACCTTCACTCCGTATTTTCTTGCCTCATCAAAAAGACTTCTGCTAAAGTTTAAAAGGGCTGCCTTGGTGGCACCGTAAGCACATCCGTGAGGATTGGATTTCTCTGCTGTCACGGAGGAAATGTTAATGACATACCCCCGGTTTTTCTTTAGCTGGCGCAAAAGCATCTGAGTAAGCACCATGGGAACTTCCAGATTGATTCGTACCATTTCCTGAATTTTTTTCGTATTGACTTCCTCATGCAGTCCGTAATATCCCACTCCGGCATTATTAACCAGAATACAAACCTCATATTCCTGTGTGATTTCCCTGAGTTTCCTGCTTAGCAGCTCTGTATCCAGCAAATCACAGACCACCGGATGAAACCTTCCTCCATCAAATTCTGTTTTCAGATATTCTTTTCTTTCAAAATTCCTTCCGAAACCAAATACCTCATATCCAAGTTTACAGATAGTCCGGCTTATTTCCAGTCCTATTCCCGAAGAAGCGCCGGTCACAACAGCCGCTTTCTTACTACTTTTTTCCTGCTCCATCATTTCCTCCCTGCAATTAGCCCTCTTTATTCTCCCACCGGAAAATTTTTTCCTCCGGTATGGTTTCCTTAAGCTTTTCTGTCACAAACAGTTCCATTTCCTCCATGAGACTGTCCGGATAATGATATACACCGCCGTCATTCTGAAACGGGAACTGTACTACGCAGGAATAAGGCTCGCTTTTTCTCATATTTTTTAAATAATCCTGTGATACCCGGAAACTTCCCACACTGACATCCACTATTTTCTGCGGATTCATATGACTCCACACCTCATTTATCATTTCTTCATACTGTTTCTTCCAGTCCGTACAGTAGATAACCGGGTCAAAACAAAGCCTAACTGAAAATCCCTTTAAAAGTGCCTGCATAGCACATCCGATGCGTCCCGAAAGTGGAGGCGTTCCGTGTTCATACCGGGTAATAATCTCCTGTGGTGACAGTGTAAAAGCAAAGATAACATTTTCCTGTGGACAAATCTCTTCAAAAATCTTCTGTCCTGCACATTTGGTACGAATTTCAATTTTCAGGTTTTCATGCTTTTTTGAAAACTCCACCCATTCCTTGACATAACCCGTCACATGTTCCATTGCCATCATGTCCGTATCATAAGAAACACACAGATACACCGGATGTTCTTCCAGTATCTTTTCCACCTGTGCAAATATTTCCTCTATATTCACAAATATCACCATGCTGCCTGACGGATACATTCCCTTAAGATAACAGTATTCACAGTCATAAATACAGTTCATCATGCAGGATGTGTAATAAAAATATTCATTGCCAAAGCTTTGACAGACCGGTGCGCCCTTATAAATCAGTTCACCGTGCTTTGCCGCTATAATCAGGCTCTGTGATTTATGCTGAAGACAATAGTTCTGATTGCTTCTGCAGAACACATCCTTATAATGGTCAATTTCTATCCGTACAGCATGGGGAAACTGATTCAGAATTCTCTGGGTACGCGCATTCTCTTTTACTTCCTTTTCCACGTAGATGTGTGAGAATACCGGATTATAGTAATTGCTTTCTAAATTCTTCAAAACACAATTTTCCTTCTCTCTTACTGCCACAAGGCAGTATTTTTTTTGCATACATTTCCTCTGCCGCCTTTTGATAATCGATTCCTGCCAGTTTACCGTATATCACATACTGCCTGAGAGAAGCCTTCATGGTTACAGAGCAGTGCATGTCCCCAGAGAGTTTCTCAAGAAACTTCTCTTCTTCCTCACCAAGAACATATTCCTTCTTGCCATTCCTTGAAATTTCCGACAGTTTAAATATATATTCCGAAATGCCGGGCATCTGGCTGCCAATAAAACTTTCTGCCATCTGCGGGGTCACGCTGTCCGGTCTTCCATTATCCGATACCACCTTTAAAAAGCTCATCTGATGCGGGCCAAAAAAATGACTTCCCGCCTGATAAACAGCTGACGCCTCCATGTCATGCAGACCGTTTCTTTCCATACAAACCGGGCATTCCATGGTTGTGACTTCCGTTTCCTCAAAACCATGCCGGTATAACACATCCGGATAAAAAGTTCGTCCTGTTGCATTTTCCGTTATCTTATTACAGAAATAAATCCTTGATGTTTCCTTCAGGCAATGCGTATCCGAAATATTACCGGAACAGATTCCCACATTTACAAGAAAATCCTCCGGTTCCCCTTTTCCTTGATTTACATGAAATGCCGTGCAGATACTGCCCACTGCCGTTGCCGCCGCCACACTTCCCACTCCGGTAACAGTAAGAATAATTCCTGCCTCTTCATTTCCAAACACCTGAAAATGCTTTATTTCACTTTTCTGTATCAGATGAAACTTCTGAATCATCGGATGCGCCTCACAATAAAGCGCCGTAAATATATAAATCAATGCTTTTCTCCCATTTTGTTTCCGGTTTTTCCATAAGATATTGTAACGTAATTCCTTTCATAAGGCAAACAGAATCTGCCCGGAAGAATTTGACGAACACTCTTCTTAGTTATATTATATTTTAATAATATGAAATACTTTTGACCATAATATTAATAAAAAAATCCCCGGAGGTATGACATGCAGAAAATAGCTTTTTTTGACATAGACGGCACCCTGACATCCGAGCTGGATGGTTCCATTCCGGAAAGTACCGTAACGGCAATCCGAAAGGCACGGGAAAACGGAAACCTAATGTTCATCAATACGGGCCGCTGTTTTCAGAACGTGGAAAAGCGCTTTCGTGACATCGGCTTTGACGGTTATGTCTGCGGCTGTGGCACCAATATCTACTGTGACGGTAAGAATGTCTTTTATGCTCCGCAGTCTCACGAGACCATCATGACGATTCTTAAGAAAGCCCGCGAAACCAATGTGGATATTTTGTTCGAATCCCGTAAGGAGGTCTGCTTCGACCTTTCCCGACCACTGACAAATCCGGATGCCATCCGCCAGTATGAGATATTTTTAAAGCGTGGTTACGAGATGCCAGAAGATTTGGAAAATCCTAATTTCTTCTGTGACAAATTTGTCATCTGGTTTGAAAATGAGGAGCAGCTTAATGAATTCCGCAAGGTCAGCGATTTACATTTTGAATGCATTGACCGCGGCAGGACCTTTCGGGAATTTGTGCCATATGGCTATTCCAAGGCAACCGGAATCCAGTATGTGCTTAATTATTACGGACTGGACTTAAGCTGTGCTTATGCATTTGGAGACAGTAATAATGACCTCTCCATGCTTTCCTTTGTACCAAACAGCATTGCAATGGGAAATTCCTCTCCAGCCTCTCTTTTTGACAAAGTTTCCCATGTGACTGCCAAAGCAAGTGAATCTGGTATTTTTCTGGCATTAAAACATTTTGGTTTTCTTTCTTGAATTTTGTTTTTATACTTAAAAATTTATATTTTAAGGTTTTGTCTTTTACATGTTAAATTCTTCTTGTGATTTTCTTAATTTTCTATATAATTGTATTTAGAAAATAAGGAGGATATATCATGCCAAAAAGAACAGATATACACAAAGTACTCATCATTGGCTCCGGCCCAATCATCATTGGACAGGCATGCGAGTTTGACTATTCCGGCACACAGGCGTGCAAGGCTTTAAAAAAGCTTGGCTACGAAATCGTGCTGGTAAATTCTAATCCTGCAACCATCATGACCGATCCGGAGACCGCAGATGTTACCTACATTGAACCGTTAAATGTGGAACGTCTGGAACAGATTATTAAAAAAGAACGTCCGGATGCACTTCTTCCAAATCTTGGAGGACAATCCGGACTGAATTTATGTGCGGAATTAAATAAGGCCGGCATCCTGGACAAATATAATGTCAAGGTGATCGGGGTACAGGTGGACGCCATTGAACGTGGTGAAGACCGTATTGAATTCAAGAATGCCATGAATGCACTTGGCATTGAAATGGCCCGAAGCGAAGTTGCATACAGTGTTGACGAAGCATTAGATATTGCAGACCGCCTGGGTTATCCTGTGGTACTCCGTCCTGCCTACACCATGGGCGGTGCCGGCGGCGGACTGGTATATAATAAGGATGAATTAAAGACTGTCTGTGCAAGAGGTTTACAGGCAAGCCTTGTTGGACAGGTTCTTGTGGAAGAATCCATTCTCGGCTGGGAAGAACTGGAGCTTGAGGTTGTACGTGATGCGGACAACAACATGATTACCGTATGTTTCATTGAAAACATTGACCCTCTGGGCGTACACACCGGTGATTCCTTCTGCTCCGCGCCAATGCTTACCATTTCTGAAGAATGCCAGAAACGTCTTCAGGAACAGGCATATAAGATTGTGGAATCCGTACAGGTTATCGGCGGAACCAACGTACAGTTTGCCCATGACCCGGTTTCCGACAGAATTATCGTTATTGAAATTAATCCGCGTACTTCCCGTTCCTCAGCGCTTGCATCCAAGGCAACCGGTTTCCCGATTGCACTGGTATCTGCAATGCTTGCGGCTGGACTTACCCTAAAGGATATTCCTTGCGGAAAGTATGGAACCTTGGACAAATACGTTCCGGACGGTGATTACGTTGTAATTAAATTTGCCCGCTGGGCATTTGAAAAATTCAAAGGTGTTGAGGATAAGCTTGGTACCCAGATGCGTGCCGTAGGAGAAGTCATGAGTATCGGTAAGACTTACAAGGAAGCTTTCCAGAAAGCCATCCGAAGCCTTGAGACCGGACGCTATGGTCTTGGACACGCCAAGAACTTTGATACCATGACCAAAGAACAGCTCCTTAAGCTCCTTGCCACTCCTACAAGTGAACGCCACTTCATTATGTATGAAGCTTTAAGAAAAGGTGCTTCTGTTGAAGAAATCTTTAATCTTACCAAGGTTAAGACTTATTTTATTGAGCAGATGAAGGAACTGGTTGAAGAAGAGGAAGAAATCCTTAAATCCAAAGGTCATCTTCCTGCTGACGATCTTCTTATTAAAGCAAAGAAGGATGGTTTCTCAGATAAGTATTTAAGCCAGCTTCTTGAAATTCCGGAAGAAGAAATCCGCAATCACCGCATCAGCCTTGGTGTGGAAGAAGCCTGGGAGGGCGTACACGTAAGCGGTACCGAAAACAGCGCATATTACTACTCAACCTACAATGCAACCGATAAGAATCCAACCTCCGACAAGCCGAAGATCATGATTCTTGGCGGCGGTCCTAACCGTATCGGTCAGGGTATTGAATTCGACTACTGCTGTGTACATGCTGCCCTTGCCTTAAAGAAAATGGGCTTTGAAACCATCATTGTAAACTGTAATCCGGAAACGGTTTCAACAGACTACGATACCTCTGATAAGCTGTATTTTGAACCGCTTACACTGGAAGATGTCTTAAGCATTTATAAAAAAGAAAAGCCTCTTGGCGTCATTGCACAGTTTGGCGGACAGACTCCGTTAAACCTTGCAGCAGACCTTGAGAAGAACGGTGTTAAAATTCTTGGAACTTCACCTTCTGTTATCGACCTTGCAGAAGACCGTGATTTGTTCCGTGAAATGATGGAAAAGCTTGACATTCCAATGCCTGAATCAGGAATGGCTATCAATGTATCCGAAGCATTAGATATTGCCAACAACATTGGATATCCTGTTATG
>JAQXXN010000038.1 GCA_029226085.1 Thermoflexaceae bacterium | reverse complement strand
ATTGGAACCAAGTCTGGCTCTGGGAAATAACGATAATCTTGGGCATCTTCCTTGCTTCTCATGGCAAAGGAGGAATCCTTGTTATCATCCCATCGTCTTGTTTCCTGTACGACCTTCTTGCCATATTCGAGTAACTCGATCTGACGTTTTCTTTCGCCTTCAATCGCACGGGCAATGGATTTAAAGGAGTTTAAGTTCTTCATTTCCGTTCTTGTTCCAAACTCTTTCGCTCCTACTTCCCGTACAGATAGGTTCACATCGGCACGAAGGGAGCCTTCCTGCATCTTACAATCCGATACTCCTAGATACTGTAACGTACTTCTTAGTTTCGTAAGGTATGCAATGACCTCGTCTGCCGAACGCATATCTGGTTCCGAAACGATTTCGATTAATGGCACGCCACAACGGTTGTAATCGACTAACGTACAGTCATCCCAGTCATCATGGACTAACTTTCCTGCATCCTCTTCCATATGGATCTCATGGATTCCAATGGATTTCTTAATTCCATCTACCTCGATATCCACATGGCCATTGCGGCAGATCGGAAGGTATAATTGGGACGTCTGATAAGCCTTTGGAAGGTCCGGATAAAAATAATTCTTACGATCGAATTTACAACTTCTTGTAATATCGCAGTTTAATGCAAGGCCTGCTGCCATGGCATATTCTACAACTTTTTTATTTAATACGGGAAGGACTCCAGGCATTCCCGTACATACTGGGCAGCAGTGCGTATTTGGGGCTCCTCCAAACTCTGTGGAACAGGAGCAGAAAATCTTTGTCTTTGTGGCTAATTCTACATGGACTTCAAGTCCAATCACGGTTTCATAATTTTTCATACCTATTCTCCTCCTTACAGTTCTGGGCGAGCATATGCACGAGTCTGCTCATACGAATATGCTGCACGGATGATTTCTTTTTCCCCAAATGGCTTTCCAATAAATTGTGCGCCGATTGGTAGTCCTTTGGAATCCACTCCGCAAGGAACGCTGATAGCTGGAAGGCCTGCAAGGTTCACAGAAACCGTATAAATATCTCCAAGATACATCTTTAATGGATCGCTTAGACTTTCTCCACAACGTGGTGCAGTCGTTGGCGCCGTTGGTCCTAAGAGTACATCATATTGTTCAAACAGCTCATCAAAGGCATTCTTGATGACTGCCTTTACACGCAATGCCTTATTGTAATAGGCATCGTAGTATCCAGAACTAAGCACGAAGGCACCGATCATCATTCTTCGTTTTACCTCGTCTCCAAATCCTTCATCCCTTGTCTTCTTATAGACGTCTTGCAGTCCTTCAAACTTCTCCGTACGATATCCATATTTCACACCATCGTAACGGGATAAGTTCGAACTTGCCTCAGCAGAAGCAATAACATAATAGGCTGGAATCGCATACTCAATTCCCTTTAAGTCACATTCTTCTACAATCGCACCTTTCTTTCTTAATTCTTCTGCTACCTGTAAGACCCCCTGCTTTACTTCTTCCTCTAATCCATTTGCAAGATATCCAGAAGGGATTCCCACTCGTAACCCCTTTACATCATCTACTAAGGCATCCATATAGGAATATCCCTTCGTAGGCACGCTCGTAGAGTCCTTTTCATCATGACCAGAAATCACTTCCAATGCCGCTACACAATCGCTGACATTTCTTGCAATCGGCCCAATCTGGTCTAACGAAGAAGCATAGGCAATCAAACCATAGCGGGATACTGTTCCATATGTTGGCTTGATTCCTGTCACGCCACAAAAGCTGCTAGGCTGACGGATGGAACCACCCGTATCCGAACCTAATGCATAGAAACATTCTTCTGCAGCAACTGCCGCCGCAGATCCGCCTGATGAACCTCCCGGAACATGCTCTGCATTCCACGGATTCTTTGTCACGCCGTAAGCAGACGTTTCCGTGGTGCTGCCCATGGCAAATTCATCCATGTTGGTCTTTCCGATAATCACTGCACCTGCATTTTCCAGGTTCCGTACCGCTTCGGATGTATAGGTCGGCACAAAGTTATTAAGGATTTTGGAACTACAAGTGGTCAGCAGTCCCTTGGTACACATGTTATCCTTAATTGCCACCGGAACACCTGCAAGGGGTCCGGTAAGTTTTCCTTCATCAATTAATTTCTGAACTTCTTCTGCTCTCTTTAATGCGCCTTCCTTATCCACGGTCACATAGCAGTTAAATTTTGCATCCTGCTTTTCAATCTGGGTAAGAGCTGCATTTACCGCTTCCACAACCGAAACTTCTTTTGCTTTTATTTTTTTGCCGAGTTCCACGGCAGTTAAACTCATCAAATTCACCGTTCTACCTCCTGTATCAATCATGAACCGGTTTTAAAAAGTTACTCCACAGTCTTTGGAACCATGAAGCTTCCATCCTTTTCTTCCGGTGCATTGGCAAGAATGTTATCCCTGTCATCACCGTTTACAACCACATCCTCGCGGAACACGTTATTTACAGGAAATACATGGGACATCGGTTCCACTCCGTCCGTATCCAGTTCATTTAACATGTCAATATAATCCAGCATGCTTGCCATGTCTTTTTTTGCCTGCTCTTTTTCCTCATCGGAAAGTTCAAGCTTTGCAAGAATACCAACATAATCTATGGTAGCATCATCAATTACGTTTGCCATCCAAATACTCCTTTCACCGCCCATTTCTATTCTGCGGCACATTCAACCACATCTATGACGTTCTTAATCACGTACTTTAATGTGAACCTCTCGAAGCTGCTGTTCGGTAACTTCATTAGGCGCACCGCACATTAAATCCTGTGCCGTACCACTCATTGGGAATGCAATTACCTCACGGATATTTTCTTCATTCCGAAGAAGCATAATCATACGGTCAACACCCGGTGCCATACCAGCATGCGGTGGTGCACCAAACTGGAATGCATTGTAGAGTGCTCCGAATTTTGCCTTTAATACCTCTTCATCATAACCTGCTATTTCAAATGCCTTTACCATAATCTGCATGTCATGGTTACGAACCGCACCGGAGGATAATTCCACACCGTTACATACGATATCATACTGATAAGCAAGGATGTCTAACGGATCCTTGGTATTTAATGCCTCAAGACCGCCCTGCGGCATGGAGAACGGATTATGTGTAAATCCAATCTGCTTTGTCTCCGGGTCCTTCTCGAACATCGGGAAGTCATTGACATAACAGAACCGGTATGCATTCTTTTCAATCAAATCAAGCTTTTCTCCCAGTTCATTACGAATCATTCCGGCATAATAAGCCGCACGTTCTTCTTTATCAGCCATGAAGAAAATGGTATCACCTGCGGCAAGACCTGCAAGCTCCAGGAATTCCTTCTTCATGTCATCCGGAATAAACTTATCAATCGGTCCCTTATAAGAAAGGTCTTCTAATACTTCAAGATAACCAAGTCCGCCCATTCCGATTCCGGTTGCGAACTTCAACAGCTTCTCATGGAAGCCCTTGGACATTTCCGCATGTACCTTAATGGCTCTTACGGTCTTTCCGATAAACGGTTTGAAGGTACATCTCTGGAAAAACTCCGTAACATCAATAATACGAAGCGGATTTCTAAGATCCGGCTTATCACAACCAAATTCCAGCATTGCCTGCTTATAGCTGATAATCGGATACGGAGCCTTGGTTACTTCAAAGCCTTTTGGTGCAAACTTTTCAAAAGTTGCGGAAAGCACTTCTTCACCAACCTTAAATACATCCTCCTGTGTTGCAAAGCTCATTTCAAAATCCAGCTGATAGAATTCTCCCGGTGAACGGTCTGCCCTGGCATCCTCATCACGGAAGCACGGTGCAATCTGGAAATACTTATCGAATCCGGACACCATCAGAAGCTGCTTATACTGCTGTGGCGCCTGTGGCAGGGCATAGAACTTTCCCTTGTATTTTCTGGACGGAACAATATAGTCTCTTGCGCCTTCCGGTGAGGAAGCACAGAGAATCGGGGTCTGGATTTCCACAAATCCCATCTCGGTCATCTTCTGGCGAAGGAACGCAATGACCTGGGAACGGAAAAGAATGTTGTCCTTTACCTTCTGATTTCTTAAATCCAGATAACGGTACTTCAGACGGACATCCTCACGTACTTCCTTGGATGTCATCACTTCAAACGGAAGATTGGTATATACCTGTCCTAAGACATCAATCTTCTTTGCTTCCAGTTCAATAGTTCCTGACGGAATCTTTGGATTATAGGTCTCTTCATCTCTTTTTTCCATGACACCTTCAATGCTTATGCATTCTTCCTTCTTGATGCCCTTTAATAATTCCGTGTCGCGGATAACCACCTGAAGCACGCCGTACATGTCTCTCAAGTCAATAAAAGACACGCCGCCGTGGTCACGGATGTTCTCTACCCATCCGGCAACCTTTAAGGTACTTCCGATATCCTGTTCGCTTACATTGTTTAATGTTCTGTCTCTGTAAATGTTTGACATTGTCTTCCTCCTTAATTCAATGGACTGTTCCCTGACGCAAAAAATCCCGGAATACAGTCTTTGTATTCCGGGACGGATAATCATTTAATATCCGCGGTACCACCCGCATTGAACGGCATACAGCCATTCCTCTCTTACACCTAACGTGTGCCAACGTGCAAACCTACTTAAGTTCTGGGGACAGCTTTCCTGTCTGCTTATCTTAAAACATCTGTCATGTCCTCATTCCTATTGTTCAGAATGCCTGCTCCGGAGTGTTCCCTTGCCTAATTCCCCTGATGCGCTCTCAGTCGGTGGCTGCATCTTCCTGTCGGGTTCCATAAGTTCGAGTCTCTTTCATTGCATTTAAACGATATGGATTAATAGTATCACAAGCAGGAAAAGATTTCAAGTGGGAATTTTTACTACAATTCCCCTACATTCTCTCCGGTGCCTCAAATCCCAGCAAATCAATACACTGCTCCAATACTCTCTTTGTAAGTACCAGTACGGCAATGAATCCCTTCTTCACATCCGCATTTTCTTCTGACAGAATCTTTGTCTCATGATAAAAGCTGTTAAATGCGTCCGAAAGCTCATAAATATACTGGCAGATTTTATGCGGGGCGATTTCGGCATATGCCTGTTCCATCACATCATTATATTTTGCCAGCACCATCATGAGATTCTTTTCTGACAGATTTACCGGACTCTTAATCTCAGATGCCGCAAGAACATCCCCACCCTGCTCTGCATACTTGGAAAGAATGGACTTAATCCGTACAATTGTATAAAGAATGTATGGACCCGTATTTCCCTCGAAGGATGTGAAACGGTCAATGTCAAATATATAGTCCTTAGATGCCTGATTGGAAAGATCACCGTATTTTAATGCCGCAAGACCGATTACCTTCACGATTTCTCTCGCTTCTTCCTCTGTCATGCTGCGATTTTCCATCATTCTGTTATATACTGCTTCATTAATGTCTTCCACCAGCTGTTCCAGTCTCATGACACCGCCTGCACGGGTTTTAAACGGCTTACCATCCTTGCCGTTCATTGTTCCAAAACCAAGGAATGTAAGTTCCGTCTCCGGTTTTACAATTCCTGTCTTCTTGGCCGCACGGAATACCTGCGTAAAATGCATTTCCTGACGCTTGTCTGTCATGTAAATATAACGTTCCGGTGCAAAATCCCGCTCTCTCTGGATCATGGTTGCAAGGTCAGAGGTTGCATACAGTGCCGCTCCATCCGACTTACGAATGATACAAGGTGGAATTTCCTTGGAATCCGTCTCTTCTGCCACATCTACTACCATGGCTCCCTGGCTTTCATGTGCAAAGCCTTTATCAATCATATCCTGCACCATATCCGGAATAAATTCCTGCGCATCACTTTCTCCCTTCCAAAGATCAAAACTTACATTGAGATTGTCATAATTCTTCTTAAGATCGGTCTTTGACACATTCATGATATGGTTCCAGATTGCACGGCATGCCTTATCTCCGCTCTGAAGCTTTAAAGTTGCCTGATGGGCACGCTCCATGAATTCCGGTTCTTCCTTACTTCTTGCACTCGCCGCCGGATAAATCTGCTCCAGTTCCGAAATGGTAAATGGTGCTTCTTTTGGATACTCCCCTTCAAAACTTTCATCAAAATATGGAAGCTCCGGCTTTCTGTCCCTTAATTCCTCAATAATTAAGCCCATCTGAAGACCCCAGTCACCCAGATGCACATCCCCGATTACATGATGACCTGCATACTTTGCAATTCTCTTAATGCTTTCTCCGATAATGGCAGAACGCAGATGTCCGATATGCAATGGTTTTGCCACATTGGCTCCACCGTAATCAATCACGATAGTCTTCGGATTCACTGCCTTCTCATAACCCATGTCCGCATCCTGATACATACCGTCCACATATGCTGCCACAAATTTCTCACTCAGGGTAATATTAATAAATCCCGGATTTACTGCCTCTATGATTCCAAATGCCGGATGCTCCTGTAACTTTTCCACAACTTCCTTTGCAATCATAATCGGAGCCTTCTTATATGCTTTGGCTGCTGCCATTGCACCGTTACACTGATATTCACACAAATCCGGCCGGTTGGAAACCGTCACCTTTGCATATTTCGTTTCATAACCGCATGCCTCAAATGCTTCTGCCATGATGTCCGAAATTTCATCCAAAAACTTTTTCATAAATGTTCCTCTTTCTTATTCTCGTTTTCTTATTTTCTGTTAAACCGTGGCAGAAAAACTCTTCTTTTCTCCGGTTTTATTTCATATTTTATCTTTTCCCTTGCTTCCCTGCAAAAGATACTCTGGGAATCAATTGCCGGTTTTCCCCGGCGGTTTGGTTTTACATAGGTGCCATCCTGCATCTTAACATGGCTTTTCACATTATCGTTTAATTCCACATCCAGAATATGCAGAAGCTCTTTTTTAAGTTCCGGCTTTTCCACCGGGAAAAGAATTTCCACTCTCTTATCCAGATTTCTTGGCATCCAGTCTGCACTGGAGCAGTAGATTTCATCATTGCCGCCATTGGTAAAATAATAAATACGGCTGTGCTCCAGAAAATTTCCCACGATGGAACGCACGGAAATATTTTCACTGACCTTCGGTATTCCCGGTATCAGGCTACAGATTCCCCTTACAATTAACTGTATCTTCACTCCTGCATTGGAAGCCTCATAAAGTGCCGCAATAATCTCCTTATCGCAGAGAGAATTCATCTTGGCAATAATTCCTGCCGGTTTTCCTTCCTTTGCATGGCGTATCTCCCGGTTAATGAGATACAGGAATCTGTTTCGAAGCCAGATTGGTGCCAGTGTCAGTTTATTCCACGCAAGCGGTTCCGAATAACCGGAAATCATGTTAAACACTGCCGTTGCATCCTCACCGATGGAATTGGAAGCCGTCAGAAGCCCGATATCCGTATAAAGCTTTGCCGTTGCATCATTATAATTACCGGTTCCAAGATGGACATACCGCACAATTCCTTCTTCCTCACGCCGGACCACAAGGGTAATCTTGCTGTGGGTTTTTAATCCCACCAGTCCATAGATAACATGGCATCCTGCCTTTTCCAGCTTCTTTGCCCATATGATGTTATTTTCCTCATCAAATCTTGCCTTAAGTTCCACAAGTACTGTGACCTGCTTACCGTTCTCCGCTGCCTGTGCCAGTGAAGAAATAATCGGTGAGTTACCGCTTACACGGTAGAGCGTCTGCTTAATTGCCAGAACCTGCGGGTCACTGGCAGCCTGCCTTACAAGCTCCATGACCGGTTCAAAGGACTCATACGGATGATGCAGCAGGATATCACTGCGCTTAATCTGTGTAAATATATCTTCTTCCTCATTGAGTCCTGCTGCCCTTTGCGGAATATACTTTTCCACCTTCAGATGTTCAAAACCTTCCAGTCCGTATACCTTCATCAGAAATGTCAGGTCTAACGGACCATTAATGTAATAGATTTCATTATCGCCGATTTCCAGATTCTTTTTAAGGATTTTAAGAAGCCTCTTGTCAATTCCGTCCTCTGTTTCCAGCTTAATGGCAGCACCCCACTGCCTCTTTTTAAGCTGTCTCTGAATTTCCGTAAGAAGGTCTTCCGTCTCCTCCTCATCAATTTCAAAGTCGGAATTTCTCATGATACGGTATGGATATGCACAGATGACATTATAGTTCAGGAAGAGCTTGTCAATGTTCATTTCAATGATTTCTTCCAGAAGAATAATGGACGTTCCTTCCTGGGACGGAAGCCTGACGATTCTTGGAAGCACGGACGGTACCTGTACCGTTGCAAATTCAATCTCCGTGTCATTGGTCTTCTTCTGAATCAGAGCACCGATATTTAACGTCTTATTCCGAATCAGTGGAAACGGTCTTGAAGAATCCACTGCCATTGGCGTAAGAACAGGATATACCTCTTCCTTAAAAAATTTCTCCACGAACTCCTTCTGTTCCTTATTCAGTTCTTCGTGTCCATCCAGAATCTTCACACCGTTCTTAACCAGAAGCGGTACCAGTGAGCGGTTATACTCCGAATACTGTGCCGCAACAAATTCATGTGCTTTTACATTGATTTTTTCCAGCTGTTCAGACGGTTTTAAGCCTGCAATGTCCCTTCTTTCATACCCTGCTTCCATCATGTTCTTAAGGGAAGCCACCCTGACCATAAAAAATTCATCCAGATTAGAAGCCGTAATGCTTAAGAACTTTAATCTTTCAAACAAAGGAATATTCTTATCCTTCGCTTCGCATAATACTCTCTTATTAAATTCCAGCCAGCTCAATTCCCTGTTTTCATAATATTCCGCCTTGTCAAAATCCATCGTAACCCCTGCCTTTTTTAAGTTCGTTTCACGATAATTACCGGTTTGATTCCATATGCCTGTTCAAATAAAAACGTCTTATCTGGAAAAAGTCCCCGTTCAATGGTCATGTCTTCAAAGGTATTTACCGAAATAATAAGTTCTTTTTCATTCATTTTCAGTTTCATGTTCCTGCATTTCTGCTTATGTGTCTTATCCAGTGCATTACTGAGTCTAAGAATTGCCGCAAGCTTTATGACAGTCATTGCATCATTTTTTCCGATACCCTGCATCAAAAGACTCTCAAAGGAAATATTCTCCGTATTATACTTTACAATATTGGCAACCATCACTCGTTCCATATGGGAAATTCCGATAATCTCAGTACGCATGATGATGCTGAAGCTGCAGTCCCCCGGATAGCTTACATTAATATACTTTCCACATTCATGAAGAATTGCAGCAATCTGTAACAAAAGTCTTTCCCGCTTTCCCAGTCCGTGAATCTTTCTGGTTGCATCAAAAATTCCAAGACTGCTTTCCTCCACAAACCGGACATGTTCTTCATTCCACATGTAGCGCTTTGCAATAACCCGGGAAGCATTTAGAATATCATTGTTAAAATCCTTGCTGAATTTGATTTTCTTATTTTTCTCCGCATATTCGGCAACCATTCCGTCACAAAGCTTGACATTTGGAACCCATATACGCTGTGCACCGGTGATATCCAGAACTTTTTTGTAAATCATGCTGCTTGGTATCAGTACTCCCACATGTTCCTGCGGGATATTATATTTCTCCTCCAGTTCATCCGCAGAAGACGTCAGTAAAATATCATACTGCTTTTCAAATTCTTCCTTTGTTACATAGGTTCTGACATTTTCCTTATTTCCAAAAAGGGTACTGACATATTCTCCCGTTACAATCATGTTGGAAATTTCCGTATCCCTGAAAAACATTTTCCTGACATCTTCCATGTCATCATCAATATATTCTTCCAAAACACTCCGGTAATTTGCCCCGGAAACCGAAAGGCCCGCCAGCACTTCCCGGACTCTTAAGGAACCGAGAAGAATATTCTGGGTCGTAATGAGTTTTCCCTGGTCAAACAATGTAAGCTGCGCACTTCCGCTTCCCATATCCACAAGAACCGTACCGTTTTCGATAATGCTTTCAAAATCCTTTTCCTTTAATGCAATCGCCTTATTATATATGTAACGCAGTTCAGAATTGCTTAATACATCCACCTTAAGTCCTGTCCGTATGTAAATTCTGTCCACAATCGTCTGACAGTTTTCTGCTTCTCTTACGGCACTGGTTGCACAAACCCTGCTTTGGCTTACTCCATAAGACTTCATGATTTTACAGAAATCATACAGCACGTCACAGACCTCATCAATCATCTCAAAACCGATATATTTTTCATTGTAGGAATTCTTACCCAGTTCAACCACATGGGCAATCCGGTCTATCTCCCGGATGCCGTTTTTTCCGCCAATCTCAAAAATCTTCATTTCGATTTCATAGGAACCTACTTCAATTGCCGCAAACATCAATACTGCCATATCATTTCCTCACTTCCATTGAAAGCTACTCCATATTCTTCTGTTTAGTAATTTCCAAGCAGTTTTATGGACAATGCTTCCTCTTCTATTCCCCTTAATGCATTCATGACCTCTGCATCATCAATATTTCCCATAAAATCAACAAAGAACCGGAACTGCCAAGCTTTCCCCGCAATTGGCCGGGATTCAATCTTAGTCATGTTCAGATTGTTATAAATAATATGGCTTAACATATCATAAAGACTTCCGGCAGTATGCTCCGTTTCAAAACAAATGCTGACCTTCTTCGCATCCTTAAGAAACATCCGTTTATTGGTAATAATGACAAACCGTGTGGTATTGTTGTCATCCGTATTAATCTTTTCCTTAAGAACGGACAATCCGTAAAGTTTTGCCGCCTCAACACTTGCTATTGCCGCATGGCTCTTATCACCTTCGTTTACCACTCGTTTTGCGCTTAGCGCTGTGTTCAGCTGTTCCACCTGTACCCAGTCTTTATGTGTATCCAGAAAATCATGACACTGCATCAGTCCCTGCGGATGGGAATAGACTGTAGTAATATCATCCACTGTTGCTCCCGGGAGTCCCAACAGGGCGTGTTCAATCTTAACATAGGTTTCCGCAATGATGTAATTATTATATTCCGGCAATAAATCAAACACGTCACTGACAATACCTGCCGTGGAGTTTTCAATTGGAAGCACGGCATAATCCGCTTCACCGCATTTCACAGCCTCCATGGCATCCCGGAAGGTCTTTACGCTGTAGTTTTCAACATCTTCACCGAAAAACCGTTTCATCGCTATATATTGATATGCTCCCGGAGCCCCCTGATATACAACCTTACAGTCCTTTTTATTAATTTCATCCAATGCTATGTAATCTTCCCTTAACGTCTGGCCCATGGATTCCAAAAGCATATACTGATATTTACGGCTGGTAGCCATAATCTGTGTAAATATCTCATTAATGCCGTGTTTATTCATTTCATTGGAAACAAGCCCCGCAATGGCTTCCAGTTTTTCCTTTTCCCTCTGTGGGTCAAGAACCTTCTTACCCGTTTCAATCTTATATTTGGCAACACTTGTGGTAAGTTCCATTCTCTTTTCAAATAATTTCACAAGTTCCCTGTCTACTTCATCAATATCTTTTCGAATTTCCTGTAAATCTAACATGTCTCCTCCGGTATGTTTTATTCTGTTTTGATTTTATTTTTCTTTCCTGTTTGAGAGTAGTATATCACATTATTGGTATTATAACAGTTTTTTTTCGAAAATAAAACAGCATTTAACCGGATTCCTCTCATATCAATCTCTATATGCTTTCTTTTTTATTTTATGGTATTCCATCCGCTCCAATATATGGTATACTAATTGTATCATTATGTCAGAAATCAGGAGTGAAAATCATGCCAGAAAAAGTCAGAAAAAAGATTGTCATCCTTTATATCATTGTAATCCTGGTCATTGCGGTATGCATCCTCTTATACATGAACCGGACGGTTTATAATCCCGAAGGAGTTTCGGGAAATACGGCAGGCAACCTGAATAACAACGGAATGTTCTGTGAATATGACGGAACCATTTATTTTGCCAATCCCTATGATAATAACAGCCTGTATTCCATGAGCACAGACTGTACCAACATAAAAAAACTCAATGCCGATACTGTCTGCAGTATCAATGTATACGGAAAATACATATACTATGTCCGTAACAATTACTCCCCGGAAACCATTGCTGCCATTTTCCGCGGCAATCTCCTCGGTGTGGTACGTACCAATTTAAAGGGAGACAATCCGTTACTGCTTTATGACTCGGTTGCCGGTGTCATTAATCTTCATGGAAACGATTTATTTTATCAGCATTATTCCAATGATGACGGTTTCTCTTTTTACAGGATAAAAATAGACGGAAAAGATAATACGAGAATCAATAATGCCGGCTATTATCCGGCAAGTATCTATCATGACGTGCTTTATTATGTAAACACCACGGATAATCACAATATCTACTGCTACAACTTAAAATCCGGCACAACCTCGCTGTATCTTACAGCCAATGCCTATATGGTTGACATGCAGGGTGATTATATCTACTATATCGATCTGGATGAAAACTACTCCCTTGTCCGTGTCAATACACAGACAACAGAAAAGCAGCTTCTCGTAGATGGGCGCCAGGGAAAATGTATCAGTTATAACATTTACGGCACCTCTCTTTTTTACCACGTGGAAGGAGACTCACCGGCACTTTACCGGATGAATACGGATGGCACCGATAACCAGTTCATCAAATACGGCAACATTACCAATATCAGCTGTACTTCCCGGTACACCTTCTTCCAAATGTATGGGCTTACCTCCCTTTACAGGGTTCCCACCACCGGAGATATCAACGTGGAATTAATCAGCATTCAGTGATTCCAAAAGCTCCATCACCCTCTTTTGAAGAAGAGGGTGTATTTTATTTGGTGCAATCTGCGCCAGCGGCCGTAAAACAAAATCCCTCTTATGCATCTCTGCATGCGGAATCACAAGGTTTTCTTCCGATATTACTTCATCATCATAGAATATGATATCCAGATCCAGTGTACGAGGCCCCCAGTGTATCGTTTTTACACGATTTGCCTTTTT
Organism: Thermoflexaceae bacterium; assembly: GCA_029226085.1. Classification (GTDB taxonomy): domain Bacteria; phylum Bacillota; class Clostridia; order Lachnospirales; family Lachnospiraceae; genus MGBC120314. The sequence goes on along the minus strand of JAQXXN010000038.1, from coordinate 7,841 downwards.
TTCGATGGATTTGCATAATTTTAACAGTTCATCCGGAAGATACAGTGTTCTGACTTCCATACAGCTATTTAAGAAATCATCCTGTTCTTCCACGCCATATGGCTTTGTCTCAATGGAATCTGCAATTTTAAGAAGAACGCAATTTTCATCCGCATCAATTTCATCTGCTGCCATGTCCAGAAATCCCTGACGGTTTCCCATGTTGGAACCCAGAGCAATATATGCGGTATGCCATTTTCTCCTTATGCGTATTCCGGCAGAATTAATCGGAAGGCCAATGGGTGCCCATGGCTTCTTAATTTCAATTTCTACTTCTCTGAGGCTTGAAATGGTAAGAAGAAGCTGTTTTGCCAGATTTTCCGCAACCGCTTCAATTAATTTATAGGTATTTTCTTTCATGAAATCTGTAATAAAATGACAGACCTTTCCATAGTCAATGGACTTTTCCAGATTGTCACTAATGCCGGCTTTCCGCGTATCGGTATACAATACGGCATTCACGATAAACTTCTGTCCCAGCTTATTTTCCTCTGGAAATACTCCATGGTTACAATAAACTTCCAAACCTTCAATGATTACTGAATCCATACCTGCTCCCGTCTCATGCACCAGATGCATGTCATTACCTGTCATTTGTGTCTTTATTTTCTTCCACGCAGAATTGCACGTGTCATAGCTAATGCCTGCTTATTTTCCCTGCAGTCATGTACCCTGTAAAAACAGCAGCCCTTCATTGCGCCAATCACTGTTGTCACCGTGGTTCCTACCATTCTTTCATCTGCAGGAACATCAAGCGTCAGCCCGATTACAGATTTTCTTGATGTACCAAGCAGTACCGGGTAACCGATTTCCTTAATCTTTTCAAGACTATTGATTATAATCAGGTTCTGCTCATATGTTTTGCCAAATCCAACACCCGGGTCCAGCATGATATTTTCTTTACGGATTCCTGCTTTTAATGCAATATCAACCGTTTCCCTCAAATCATTAACCACATCTTTCAGATAATCCTCATAAACCGCCTCTTTCCGGTTATGCATCAGACAACACGGCAAATCATACTCTGCAATTAACGGTGCCATTCCTTTATCATACTTTAACCCCCAGATATCATTTACAAGATCTGCTCCTGCTTTTATTGCCGCCCTTGCTACGTTCGGCTTATACGTGTCAATAGAAACCGGAACATCCAGGGATGCTTTCAGTTTCTCAATTACCGGAACCACTCTTTCTATTTCTTCTTCCTCGGAAATAACCACATGTCCCGGTCTCGTGGATTCACCGCCCACATCAATGATATCTGCACCTTCCATTATCATTTCCTGTGCATGATGCATTGCAGCATCCATGGTATTAAACTTTCCGCCATCGGAAAAAGAATCAGGCGTTACGTTCAATATTCCCATGATATACATTTCATTTTCTGTATCAAAATTCTTTCCACCGATTATCATTATACGACTCCCTTATTCTTTCTATTTTCTGACCATTTGCATTCTTTATATGCCTTACAGCAAAAGCAGTTTCTTGACAGCTTATCCGCTGCATAAAGAAGATTATTTAAAAGGCTTCCTTCCTTTTCCTCCCGATGCCCTGTAATGGCATCCTCCACTGCTTTAATCTCTTCCTGTGAGTAACCGCATTCCTCCATGATCCGTCCTGCGGCAGCTGCACCTGCAGTCTGATGCTCCTCTTCCTTTTCGTATTCTGCCACACGCCCGATGTCATGTAAAAGTCCTGCCGCATAAATAACATCCTTTGACAAATCCAGCTTATTCTCCAATGCCATGATATATGCAATCCGTGATACATCCAAAAGATGGGTTAAATCATGGTTACAAAACTTACGGTCTGCTTCCAGCTTGTCCAGTCTGTTCATCAATGAGGAAAATATCTCATTTTGTATGATTCTGTTATATCGTTCCATTTCTCACCGTTATTCTTTAACTATAATTTATTCTTTCACCATGTTAAAAAAAGCATTCTGAAGATTTACGTCATTTTCAAATGCTCCCCTGCATACATAGGTTACCGTCTTGCTTCCCGGCTTTTTCACACCACGCATGGTCATGCACATATGCTCGGCTTCAATCATCACCATGACGCCCTTTGGCATCAGATTCTCCATCAGTGCATCTGCAATCTGCGCTGTCAGCTGTTCCTGTATCTGAAGCCTTCTTGCATATACCTCAACTGTCCTTGCAAGCTTACTGAGTCCGACTACTTTTTCATTTGGAATATATGCAATGTGTGCCTTTCCGTAAAAAGGAAGCATATGATGTTCACACATGGAATATAACGTAATATCTTTTTCCAGCACCATTTCATTATTGGAAGCATGAAATGTCTTTGATAAATGTATTGCAGGATCTTCATCCATACCGGCAAGGAGTTCCTCATACATTCTTGCTATTCTGTCCGGAGTTTCTGCCAGTCCTTCTCTGTTTACATCTTCACCAATTCCCTCAAGCAAAAGGCGAACTGCCTCTTTCACTTTTTCTCTATTAACCATGATGTCCTCCATGTCCGTATTTATGCATATATCCGCATATCAAAATCTGATTTACTGATAGAGATATCTTCCCAGATCTCCAAGAAACGATAACGAACCAAAAACGATAATTGCCGTTTTTTCATGTCCAAGCTGAATGGCAATCTGTGAGGCCATTTCGATTCCGCCTTCGATTCTTCCTGCTGCAATGACCGGAATATCCCTTTCCTTAATCTCATTAATGGCATCCTTTAATTCCGTATCCGAAAGTGCCCTAGCATTATCCGGATTAATTGTTATAATCGCACTTGCCAGGTCATTTGTCAACTTTATAATAGAAGGATAATCTTTGTCCCTTAAAACTCCCATTACAAATATTTTGATGTAATCATCCAGATATTCCTTTACCGTATCCGCAAAAACTCTGGCACCATCCGGATTATGTGCTCCATCCATGATAATTAATGGTCTGCTATTAACGATTTCGAATCTTCCCGACCAGCTTGTATGTTCCATGCCGTTCTTTATATCAGTATCCGTAATATTATAATTATTGTTCCTTAATACATCGATAACTTCCAGTGCGGCAGCTGCATTTTTTAACTGATATTCCCCAAGCAGACGGATATAAATGTCCTTATGCTCACCATAATCAAAAATCTGCCCCTCCAAACTATCTTCTTTCCGAATAATCTGCTCCGGCTTTGTAACGGTCAGACTGCACTTTCTATCTTCACATATTTTCTGTATGATTTCCGTTACCTCATCACTCTGTGCATAAAGAACCACATTAGAATTATCTTTGATGATTCCTGCCTTACATTCTGTAATTTCTGCAAGGTTATTTCCAATGATACCCACGTGTTCCAGACTAATTGAGGTAAGAACTTCACATACCGGTGTCTGAATCACATTGGTTGAGTCATCCCTTCCGCCCATTCCGGTCTCCAGAACGACAATGTCACATCCTTCATTGAGAAAATATAAAAAAGCCATGGCAGTCTCCACTTCAAATACCGTTGGCTGCTCAAATCCATCCCTTACCATGGCATCACATGCCTTTTTCAGCACTTCCACAATCGCCGCAACTGCCTGTGTGGAAATATATTCCCCATTAATCTGTATTTTTTCACAATACTGATATATTACCGGTGAGATATATCTTCCTGTCCGATAGCCTGCTTCTGCAAGAATCGTCGAGATAAACGCCAGTACGGAACCTTTTCCATTGGTTCCTGCGATGTGTACAAACTTTAATTTATCCTGTGGATTACCTATACGGCGCAGTAATTCCCTGGTGGTATCAAGTCCCAGCACACTGCCTTTTTTACTAATGGCATTGATATAATCCATTGCTTCTGAAAATGTCATGTTCCCGGCCTTCCTTATTTACAAATTTCACATTATTCTTCATTCAAATCGTTCATTTTGCATCTAAACCATTTAACACTTATTCTATCACAGTAATTACTTTGCTTCTACAAAAAAATACTTTTCCTTACGCTGCCGCATTTGCATTTATCTGTTCTATCACCTTCCTGATACCCATCCAGACAGTTAAGTCCGTGAATATCTCCACCACACTACCTTTATCTGTAAACGGAGATTCCTGGAGAACGGACAGATCCTTCATCATACCATTATGAACAATGTATTCTACAATCTGGTTTACAAAATAAATCTGCCTACTATCCAGATTCGTGTCATTAAGGAACTCTGAGAACGCCTCTTTGGCTGCATTCATATCCAAGCCTACGATTTCACGGACAAATTCTCCAAGCGGTTTATGTCCATACTCTTTCTCATAATCGTCTCTGGTTCCTACTTCATTCCACAGAATTTGTTCCAAGCTCTCGATGTCATTTGCTGTCAATGGCTGATTTGATTTCAACTTTGCAATAACGAGATTGTCCTGATGCTGACGAATATAAAACTCTGCCTTTGCCTTATAATTTTTGAGTTCGTCATTTTCAAGATCCGATTCGTTCCATTCCGTAGAGAGAATCTGATCCGTAAAATCAGTAATGTACTTGATTCCATCCTTATCTTTAGGAAGATATTTCATCAAATTACGCAGACTTTCCCTGATATGTTCAAATTCATCAATCCCTGCCTGTTCAACATAATCTGTATGAAGAATCTTATTGATTAACTCAGACTGCATTTGAATCTCCGGAATATTCGCCACGCTTGCAATTTGACTTACTTTCTTAAAAAGGTCACTCTTATGCCTTCCATATCCTTTCCCTGCAAGATACGCCAGTTCCATCCCATACATTAAAGCATCAAAACGGACTGCGTTGACTTCATCTCCATCCGGTTGAATCAGTGGCGCCAGTTCTTCCCTTACCATCAGAGTATCTTCATAAGAAATTGATTGATAATTTTCCGTTGCAGAATAGGTATCTACATACTTTAGATGTTGCCTTACTGCAAAATTTTCACGATTCAGCTCCTTCACTTTTCCAGACATTATTTCAATTAATTTGTTTCGATATGTTATTAATCGTTCAACCTGATATTCCAGACTCTGTAACTTATATGCAATTTCAAATTCCAGACTAAAAATTGCTCCCTGCAAAGCTATCATATTAGCAGTAGGTCTTCCCTGATTCATACGGAAAAATTCAAAATTTCCGCAGAAATCAAAGATATAAAATTTATCCTTATCTTCTCCGTCAAGAATTCCCGGACACAATCTGGTACCTCGTCCAATCATTTGCCAGAACTTCGCCTTGCTCATAACCTTTTTGAAAAATACAAGATTCAAAACTTCCGGCACATCAATACCAGTGTCCAGCATATCGACAGATATAGCAATTTGAGGCATTTTCTTTGGTTCTGAAAATTCATCAATGGCACTTTGTGCATAAGTCATATAATTATCAATAACTTTCGCAAATGGCTGTCCATTCTGATTCAGCTCCGGATATTCTTTATTGAAAACTTCTAATATTTTTTCTGCATGATCATGATTCTTTGCAAAGATAATCGTCTTTCCTATCTTTTGCCCATAATCAACTCTAAGTCCATCTCTCATAAGCACGTGAAGTACCTGCTTTATTGTATCCTCGTTAAAAATCCACGTATTTAATGCAGAAGAATTAATTCTTTCTGGAAGCCTGCCGTCTTCAGATTCAAATGTTTTCTCATAAATTTCCTTGTCTTCCTCAGACAAATCATCATAAACAATTCCTTCTTCGATAAACTTCAATCTGGTTTCTACCGTTATAAAATCCACCAGATATCCGTCCTTTACAGCCTGTGCAAGCTCATATCCATAGGTTGGCACACCATTTTCCAGATCAAAAATGCCATAGGTATTCTTATCAATTTCATCCTTAGGTGTAGCTGTAAGCCCCACCAGTGGCGCATCAAAGTAGTTAAATATATCTTTGTACTTATTATAAATAGACCGATGAGCTTCATCACATATCACAAGATCAAAATGTCCACAAGTGAACAGTTTTCCACTTTCATCCTTAACGGAATCAATACAGTTCATCATAGTCTGATAAGTTGAAAAAATGCAATGCGCACTATAATTATTCTTTTCTTCAACAAGATTTGAGCATGACAAATCAGGCAAAAGATTAACAAAATTTCTTTTTGCCTGTGTTATCAATGAGTTTCGATCCGCCAGAAACAATATATTTTTTACCCATCCAGCATCTAAAAGTACCTTGCACAATGCAATTACGGTCCTGGTCTTACCAGAGCCGGTAGCCATAACCAGTAATGCCTTCCTTCGATTTTTCTTGTCAAAACTATCGCAGACAGCCTTAATTGCGCCCTCCTGATAGTATCTTCCGGCTATTTTTTTATCAACAGTAATATGCGCAAGACTTGTCCTCATAGTCTGTAAATTAAACAGCTTCTCCAAGTCTCTTTTTGAATAAATAGCAGCAACCTTTCTTTCCGGATACTGATTATCAATCATCCTTGTTTCAAATCCATTTGTCAGGAACACCACCGGTCTTCTCTTATACTTCTGCTCTAACAAGTCAGCATAGAGCTTTGCCTGCTGTCTTCCCTTCGCCACATCAACACAGGTTCGTTTTGCCTCCACTACCGCAAGTGGCCTATGACTGTCATCGTATAATACATAATCCGCAAAACCAACCTCTGATTTATTAGGCATTCCCGGCAGCTCAACTTCGTTTATCCAGTCTTTTCCTTCTGTCCAGCCTGCATCCAAAAGCATGGCATCGATATAAATCTTTCGTGTCTTATATTCTGATAAATCCAAAGGCTTTGGTACATAAGTCTGCTGTTGCTCTCTCCGGCGAGCAGTCAATTCTTCCTTAAGTGCCTGATTTTCTGCAATCAGTTCTTTTAATTTTACATCATCATCTGATGATTCTGATACCGTTTCACGTTCATGTGTCTGTTTTAAAAGTGATTCATCATATTCCCTTTCTTCATAAGAATCCGAATAGCAATATGACACATAATCCATAAATATAAACAGATTCCGCAAGCACAGAATGGCCTCATCCTCTGTAATTCTACGACCATTATGGGCAGCACGATTACCGATCTTTCGAATTAAATCCAATCGTTTCCACAAATCATCATCCACTAAATCATGAAAATCTTCTGTACTCATCAAACTGTTTAGATTATCCTGATATGGCATCTCAAGGGATTTATCCACCGAATACATCCACTTAATTGCAAATTCCATAGCACGACGGCAATTGATAATACTGGACTCTATATCAATTTGCAATACTTTTTCTGCTGCAATGGCAACATCTGCAAAACTATTAAATTGGGGTTCTTGTTTTAAATAATCAAAATTCGTCATGCTTAGACCTCCTTTTTATTGAAGATATTTTATCACTTATCACATTACATTTAAATTAGTTACTCAGTAAAATTTACATTTCAGATATTACTTAACAGTTATACAACTTTTGATTTGTCGACTTGTTTGACGAAGTCGGCATACCTATTCTGCTCATCTACTGACACCATTATTATAGGTATCTCTTGTAAGTTCTTGACTGATAATCCTGGCTGTGCAGCTCCTGTCTGATATCTCTTAAGGTCAAGGTTAATCAAGAGTTGATTTAACCAAATACTGTTCATTTCAAGTATTGGAGTAACTAATAATGCATGCTCTGTATTCCTAAATTTTCCTTCTGCATACTGAACATTTCCACTTAATGCTCCTTGTCTGCCAACTAGTGAATACTCACCTTCGTGGTTATAATCTGCTACATAACCACGAATTCCATTGCCCCCGTAACAAGGGTAAATGTTAGTTTCAGTAGGTTCTTCTGAAATATCTGACGCCGCTGTGAAATCTCCAGCTTTTAATACTAAGACATCTTTTAGGTCTTGT
>JAQXXN010000037.1 GCA_029226085.1 Thermoflexaceae bacterium | reverse complement strand
AGGATGTAAAAGAAGAAAATTTCACACCAAATATCATTTACGCTAAAAACACTCCTGTGGAATTCGCCTCCATACCGCTGACCAACTATACCGAAGGAACGGCAAAAAGCTACGCTTCCGTCAGCACCCTGCTGTCCGATTATTATGCCGAAAGAAATCTTGTTTCCCGTATTCACCAGAAATCTGCTGACCTCAGGAAAATTGTTTCCACCATCTTAGACCGTGACCGCAAAAAGCTGGACTTATTGTTAAAGCAGCTGGAGGATACAAAAAAAAGGGAAAAATACAGGATTTACGGCGAACTGATTAACACCTACGGCTATGACATTGAAGAAGGTGCCCGCTCTTTTACTGCTCTTAACTACTATACCAACGAAGAAATTACCATTCCGCTGGATGAGACATTAAGTGCAAGAGAAAATTCCATAAAATATTTTGACCGCTATAACAAGTTAAAGCGTACCTTTGAAGCAACCAATAACCTGATTGAAGAAGTTAGTGCAGAAATTGCCCATCTGGAATCCATTTCCAATTCCCTGGATATTGCACTGTCCGAGGCAGATCTTTCCCAGATTAAGGAAGAGCTTTCCGAATACGGATACATCAAGAGAAAAACCGGAGCAAAAAAAGAGCGCTTCACAAGCCGTCCTTTCCACTACATTTCCCCGGAAGGATACCACATCTATGTCGGGAAGAACAATTACCAGAATGACGAATTATCCTTTCAATTTGCCAGCAGCAATGACTGGTGGTTTCATGCCAAGGAAATTCCAGGTTCCCATGTCATTGTAAAATCAGGCGGCAAGGAACTTCCTGACTCAGTGTTTGAAGCGGCAGCTGCGCTGGCTGCACACTATTCCAAGGCAAGGAATCAGGAAAAGGTTGAGGTTGATTATACCCTGAAAAAGAACTTAAAAAAACCGAACTCTGCAAAGCCCGGTTTTGTCATTTATCATACCAATTATTCCATGGTTATTTCGCCTGATATCAGTCAGTTGAATCTTTTACAGGAAGACAGCTGATTGTCAGTCCAGAACAATATAGGACCTGCTCGGGGTTTCACTGATTTCGACCTTGAGCAGTTCCCAATTCATCTTATACATGACTTCTGAAATGGTATCCTCAAAATATTCTCCGATATTTTCCAATGTGGGAACTATTTTATCGAATGGCTTCTGTTCATTCAGACAGGTATTCTGATACGGAAGCAGTATATCATTAATAACCTTCTCAATATCCCGAAACAGCACAAAATCACCGTTTTTATTCTTTAATTCCACTGCAAATTCCCACGTATGCGGATGCATGGCTCCCTTTCCCTTCTCCGAATAAATGTAATGATTTGCATCCAGATAAAATTTGTACCGGTAAATTCTATATCGTATCATCTTGCTTTTTGTCCTTCTTCTTAATCCTAAAATCTTTCTTTACAATATCCGTAAAAATCTTCCATTCTTCCTTGAAGTTAAAAGTTTTCCATGAGCTGGCACGGTTAATGGAATTGATGATTCCCATGAACCTTAACAGAAATGTAAACAGATTATACAGCGGATACAGGAAAATATATAAAATTTTACTCATGTAGTATTTCCTGTCCTCTTTAAACTGCTTTAAAAACATGCATACATTCAGGTAATATAAAAAAGTAGTCAGCACATACAATGCATATATCAGCAATAGTGCCGTCATTACAGTCTTAAAGGAATAATTAAGAAGACTTAATGCAATCAGTGCAAAATACCAGATAAGCCGTGGAAATGCAAATGTATGGTCAAACAGGAGAATTCTGAAATCAATATCCCGAAAGACATTGGTTATTTTCAGTCTATCACTGTAAAACATATGAAACACTTCCAGTTCTCCCACCTGCCAGCGCTGTCTTTGTGTATATAATTTTGCCATGTCGTCAATGGGTGCCACATAGAAAACTGCATTCTCACATAACTCAATCTTCTTTTTCTGACGCTTAATCTGAAAGGTAATATGTGTATCTTCACAAATGGTATCACTGTTGTACATTGCCGTCTGCAGAATTGTAGATTTCTTAAACGCAGAAAAAGCACCGGAAAGTGTATACAATCCGTTAATTTCCGAAGAAAAATTCCGTCCGGCAAGGAATGCCTGACAATACTCCAGATATTCCAGTCTTCTCACATTTCGCAACAGAAATTCTTCTGTTTCTTCAATCTCATCACGTTCCGTCAGAATTACACCGGTAAGGCAATGAATTCCCATACTGGATTCAAAACGAATTACGATATTTCTTATGGCATCCTTTTCAAATCTGCCATCGCTGTCCACATTAATAATATATTTTCCACGACTGTTAAAAAGAGCCTTATTTAATGCCTTGGATTTTCCCTGATTGGAGGTCATCCACTGCATGCTGAGGTTAGAAAAACGCATCTGGCATTTTTCAAATATGGAAAAGCTGTCATCCTTGCTTCCATTATCCACCAGAAACACTGTTATCAGGCGGTTATCATAACTGGATTCATGAATGGATTCCAGGCATTTTTCCAAAGTTGCCGCTGAATTATATACCGGAATGATAATTGTAATCTCAGGAAACAATTCCGGAATATGATCTTTTTTCTTCTTAAAAAACTTGATAATCAGAAGAAAGAAATTAAATATGGAAGGAATTATTTCAATAATTAACGGAAGCAGAATCCAGGCAATCCAAAACAGAATTTCACTGTTGATCATCAGTTCCTTCATAACTGAACTTTCCTACTTTCTGTTTCATAATCTGTTTTTTCGTAAATACATAAAAATATAACGTAAGAGTCAATACATAAAAAATCAGTCTTCCGATAATGGCATGTGCCAGTGAATAAACAGAAGAGCCAAAGACAAAAATCAATGCAATGATTACAAAAATCCGTATGAAATTAAATACGCAGATCAGAAAAACTCCAAGAATCCCTGTTTTGATTTTTTCCGGGAATTTATATGCCGGAAAAAAGCCAAGCAGTGATACAAACACCATCATTTCTATAATGCCGGAGCATTCCATGTCAACATAAAGAGACATGACCGTATCCCCATGATTAATGAATATCATTCCATACTCTGCATAGCTTTCGTACATTCCTGTCAGTTTTCCGGCTATCCCGATGACATCCACAAATCCGCTAATAAAATATCCTTTTATATAAGGCAGCAGACCAAGGAGAATCAGGAACGTTCCCACACTTCCCAAAAGGAAATGATAAAAACCAAGTTTTCCACGTCTTAAGACAGATAAAACATAAATCCATGCTACAATGAGTGCTATTTTAATTATCAAACCTCTTCGACTCCTAAAATATATGTTTGTACCGGCGAATCACTGATTTCCAGCCGTATCACGTCAAATTCATCACGAAGGTCATTAATTTCATTAAAAATCAGTTCTGCGATATTTTCCACAATCGGACGTTGCTCCATGACCTCATTCAGATTTTTCCCTACATATTTTTCCATGTACTGATTAATCAGCTTCTCTGTTTCATAAAACATTGTTACCTTCTGCCGCAGAAAGAATACAACTTCAAAGGAATGTACATGCAAATCGTCTCCGTCCGCGGAAGTATCATGCATGGCATTAAACCGATAGCTGTACTTATATATTCCCATTTCGTTTTCTCCGGTCATAAAGGACAAAACCCACTGCTGCAACTCCAATGGATAATCCTGCCAGTACCACCGGTCCACTGGATGTACCCGTTGCCATGACCGGACGATATGTAAGATTTCCGGAATTATCCCATGAAATAACAGAAATCTGGTCTAAGCGAATGGACGGATTCTGCTGTGCAAAGACCTTTAACGGGATTTTAACTTCCAGCTCCGCATTATAATTGCCCGGCTTAACTCTTACTACTGCCTGGGAACCTTCTGCCACATAACCGGATACCGCACCGTTTCCATGTCTTACTTCCAGCTGGTACACACCAGGATTTGATAATGCAGCATTATTTGCCAGTGAATTTCCCTGATAGGTAATTCTCATGGTGGTTCTCTTTCCGTCAAAATCAAAATTATAAAAATCACCGTTCATTTTTGCATAATAATCCCTTGCAAATTCGATATGCAGATAGACATTTTCTCCGTCACAGTACAATGCAATCTTATGTCTTACATTGGAATCATAGGTTCCAACCGGTGTCTTATAACATACACCGTCAATCCATACACCATAATACCAGCAGTTTGCGCTGTTATCCCAGTTATACTCGTATGAATGTGGTATTCCTTCCCAGTCATCAAAATTTCCGTCAATGACCGGTCCTCCTGCGGATGAACCCGTTAAGGAAAAGGAATTCTTATAGTCATCTCCTGCCGCAAACACCACTGACACATTTGCAAAAATAATAATTGTTGTCAGAAACAATGCCATAAATTTTTTCATATTCATTCCTCCTTATCGAACATTTATTTTCCAGTATGCCAAAAGCATCGTTGCATAACCAATCAAAGAACAAAGCAGACCGATTAAAAAATGCTTATATACAATAGTAATAACGGTACGTCCATTTTCCACAACCAGGAGATTATTTTCCGATTCAATCGTCTGATCCGATTGAAAATTATCCTGAAAGGCAATGGTTGTATTAACCCTCTCTGATGCCTGAATAAAAATCCGGTTCCTGCCAT
>JAQXXN010000036.1 GCA_029226085.1 Thermoflexaceae bacterium | reverse complement strand
GGAACCTACGGTAAGACAGTTAAAATAATCGTCCACAAAGACCAGAACACCGAGAGCCATGGTCGCAAGCTGCGCACCGACTCTTGTCTTAATGTGGGTGGAAGCCCACTGGCCAAATGCAGCAGAGCCACCTACCTTATTCATCAGTGCAACCATGATGCCAAGAATGACAAGGAATACAAGAATACCTACATTCCAACTGTCTGCCAGCTTATAAATCATTCCGCCATCACCGTTATAGAGCATGGTGTTAAGCATCAGTTCCAGATTGCCATTTGCATAAAGAAGTGCTCCTGTAATGATACCTACGAAAAGTGAGGAGTAGACCTCTTTGGTAATAAGTGCAAGAATGATGGCGATTACCGGTGGAAGCAGGGCTCCTATGGTAGAGTATACCTTTGGAGTATAAGTTTCCGGGTCAGCAACACCGGGTGTATTCAGGGTAATTGCCACAAATATTCCTAGAATTACAATTACGCTGAATAAAAAAACATAATTCTTTTTTTTCATTACGAATACCCTTTCCTATGTATATTTGATACTTTATTATAGACCTAACGGGATGGGAAAGACAAGATTTTCTTTTGCTTGTTATTTCTATAATTGAGTGCGATAATGGAGAAAAGAAGGTGTGAACCACTTTAAAGAATTTGTCAGTAATAGTAAGGAAACAGCAAAGCTTGACATGTATGGTGCCATTTTGGATGGAAAAATTATCGGAGTTCTTGCAATGAGGGAGCAGGGAACGCATGTCAGTCTGTTCTTTGTGGATGAAAACTATCACCGTCAGGGAATTGGCAGAGCAATGTTTGAATACATGATAAGTCTCACAAAACCAGAAAAACTTACGGTACATGCCGCACCGTATGCAGTAGAAGCATATAAACGCTTGGGATTTGTGGCTACGGATTCTGAAAGAACAGAAGATGGGGTGCGGTATACCCCGATGCTTTTATGCTGAAGATACTTCTGATATAATATGATTAAGGAGGCATTTGCATGAATGAGGTAAATAGAACTTTATATATTCCCTTGTATGGAAAATCAAAGGTTAGTAAGAAAGGTATTATTTTAAGTGATCCGAAGGCTGAACAAATATGGGAGGAGGAAGCATTTCCTATTCGCGGAAAATCAAAATCCAAATGGCTGGCTTATAATATGGCAATGAGGGCAAGAGTATTTGACGACTGGACGGAATCCATGCTTCGCCAAAACAAGGATGCTCTTGTTCTACATATCGGGTGTGGATTAGATGGCAGGTGTTTAAGGGTAAAAGAAGATTATGCCTGCTGGCTTGATGGAGATTTTCCGGATGTAATTAATCAGCGTAAAAAATACTATGATGAGAATAAAAGATATCATATGATTCATTTTGATGCATCCGATGCTGCAAATATAGATAGTCTGCCGGATAATACAGCAGTAATTGTTATCATGGAAGGAATCAGTATGTATCTGCAGAATGAGCAGGTGAATGCTCTTTTTGGGGCGTTGGAAAAGAAATATCCTTCCATACATATTCTGATGGATGTTTACACTACGTTTGGGGCAAAAGCATCGAAATACAAAAATCCAATCAATGATGTTGGCGTGACGCAGGTATGGGGAATTGATGATATTCAAAGTGTACTTGCTGATACAAAAATTAAATGTAAAGCGGAGCTTTCATTTACACCGGACTATTTGGTTGATGAGTTAAATTTTTTTGAAAGAGCCTTTTTTAAAATACTGTTTACAGGTTCTGTTTATAGAAAGATTTATCGTTTGTATGAACTGGAACTTTGAAACATAGCTATGGTCTGGTACTCTGCGAAAAAGGTAGTTTTGTGAAACGATGAGGTAATGATTATGGAAAAGAGAATGAAAAAAAATATTGTACCTTGGAAGAGACATTTTATCTGAAAGAAGGAGATACCATTGATGTCAGTGTAGTTAATCTTTCAGGTCACAGTTCCGGAGGATGGTAACAGATAGCAATGTAAAGAGGTGATAAAAATGACACGAGAAGAGGTGGCAGCAATCTGTAAAGCAATGTCGGATGCCAATCGTCTGCGGATTTTGGAAATGCTTACACAGGGGGAAAAATGCGGATGTAATCTGCTTGAGGAATTACAAGTAACACAGCCAACATTATCTCATCATATGAAGGTACTTTCAGATTGTGGTCTGGTAAGTTCTTATAAGGACGGGAAGTGGCAGCATTACTCTATCAATTGTAAAAAGTTCAAAGAGTATAAGGAATATATTGCAGCAATCACCTGTTGTGGTAATGCCTCGATAGATAAGGATTCAGAAACCTGATGTGGGAATAAGGCGGTAACAAAATAAAGCGTATAAAATGCTGGTACAAAAGGTACCAGCAAAAAATATAATAAATATATAGATACGTGTCTATATAGATGGAGGTGTATGTATGTGGACATTTATACAAA
>JAQXXN010000035.1 GCA_029226085.1 Thermoflexaceae bacterium | reverse complement strand
CGTCAGGACGACGGATTGAGCCTGCACTTGCTCATGGATGAGCATTTGCAGGCGGTCTCGTCACTGGCCAGTAAATGAAATGTATTGTGTTAGAAAACCACAATTCGTAACCCACATACCGCCTTGGCACAGATAGAAACCATCCCCTGCCGCTGCCACCCCGGACATCCGTCACTTACTCCACAACCCCCAATTTAACTACCCAAAATTCAATCTACTATATAAAGTATACTTACATTTATTTTCTTCGTCAATGTATAACCTCTTACGCATTGTCAATAATCCAAAAGAATGAAAATGTTACATAAGTTTTAAAAATCAATTATTTCTTTGATTAATCCAATAAATTCTGATATACTATTCTAATTAGAGAATAAAGCATATAATACTTAGTATATGGGAGGTAAAACATGAATTTCACACGGGATAACATCACTCGTAGAAAAAAAGAGCTGAAATCTCTTTCCACGAGATTTGGTACAACCCTTAAAGCTGCCTCTATTAAGTTTGTCATATTTGCCATTGTATTTGTAGGAGTTGTAGGCTGTGCCCTCGTTTTGGGAATGGTGTCCGGTATTTTAGCCAACACACCTGATATCGAAACAATCAATGTTTCTCCGACAAAATTTGCCACCAAGGTCTACGACAATCAGGGTAATGAAATTGAAACCCTCATTGCAGAAGGTTCCAATCGTGTCTATGTACCACTGGACCAGATTCCTGATGACCTGAAAAATGCGTTTGTCGCAGTTGAAGATGAACGATTCTACAAGCACAACGGTATTGACTTAAAGGGTATCGCCAGAGCAGCTTCCGTGGCAATCACGAATTTTAATTTGTCCGAAGGTGCCAGTACCATTACACAGCAGCTTATTAAAAACACTGTATTCAATGCATATAATGAAAGTACCATAGAAAAAATCGAAAGAAAAATACAGGAGCAGTATCTTGCCATCCGCATTGATGCTGAAATGGGCAAGGATGCCATTCTGGAAAACTACCTGAACATCATTAACTTAGGTAACGGTAATCTTGGTGTCCAGGCCGCTGCCAACAACTATTTTAATAAAGATGTTTCCGAGCTTACCCTCTCGGAATGTGCCGTAATCGCCGGTATTACCAAGAACCCGATAGGTTACAATCCGATTAATCATCCTGAAAATAACCGTGACCGTCAGTTAGAAGTTCTCAAGCACATGAAAGAACAGGGCTACATTACCGAGGCCGAATATGAAGAAGCCAAAAACGATAATGTATATGACCGTATTCAGGATATTCATGTAGAGACTGGTGGAAATAGTGTATATTCTTATTTTACCGACAAATTAATTGATGTTCTGATAGAGGATCTGGTGGCCCAGTACGGTTATACAGAAAATCAGGCAACCAACATGATTTACAGCGGCGGTTTGTCCATTTATACCACGCAGGACACACAGATGCAGAAAATTGCCGAAAAGGTACTAAATGACCCCGAAAATTACCCGGCTGATACATCCGTATCCATATCCTTAAATCTTTCCCTGATGGGGCCGGACGGCAAGGCAAAATACCTTACCCATAACAACATGTTAAAATATTTTCAGACAGATGGCGGTATTCCTTCCTTCCAGCTGTTGTTTAAGGATGAAGAAACTGCAGCCGATTATGTAAAACAGTATAAGGAATATCTGGAGTCCGAAGGCTATGAGATTACTTATGAATCCCTTTATTATATTATTCAGCCGCAGATTTCATTTACCCTGATAGACCAGCACACCGGTGAAGTTAAAGTAATTGTGGGCGGACGCGGCGAAAAAGAAACAAGCCGTTCCATCAACCGGGCTACCAACACCTATCGTTCCCCTGGTTCAACCATTAAGCCGCTTGCCGTTTACGGTCCGGCTCTGGACAGTGGCGGACTGACTCTTGCAACCGTATTTGATGACTGTCCATACTATTATTCAAGCGGTCAGCTGGTTACCAACTGGGATAAAAAGTACAAAGGTATCATGACCATGAGAACTGCGCTTAAGCTTTCCCAGAATATTCCGGCAGTAAAATGTCTGCACGAAATTACACCACAGCTTGGATTCTCCTATTTACAGAACTTTGGGCTGACCACTCTTGTCAGTCCGGAAGATGCCATAAACGGATATCATGATGTCATTGAATCCCTGGCGCTCGGCGGAATGACCAACGGTGTATATAACATTGACATGTGCGCAGCCTATGCAGCCTATGCAAATGACGGTGTATATACCAAACCAATTTATTATACAAAAGTATACGACCATGACGGAAATCTGATTTTAGACAATACAGAACCACAAACACACCGGGTTGTTAAAGATACCACCGCATGGCTCATGACCAGTGCAATGCAGTCTGTTGTCACGGAAGGAACCGGTACGAAATGTAAGATTCCGAATCAGCCGGTAGCCGGTAAGACCGGTACCAGTAATTCAGACGGTGACTTATGGTTTGTCGGCTACACGCCGTACTATACAGCTGCAATATGGACCGGTTATGATGACAATAACACCCGTGCAGTAAAAGTCGATCACAGAACTCTATGGTCCAAAATAATGACAGAAATACACGAGGATCTGCCTACCGGCTCATTTACGGCAAAACCGGAGACTATTGTTGAGGTTCAGGTATGTGCCCAGTCCGGTCAGCTTCCTGTTGAAGGACTGTGTGATGCAGATGAACGTGGAAGCCAGATTATTACGGAATATTTTGCCGTAGGAACCGAGCCAACTGAAACCTGTACAGCACATGGCGTATATCCTGTCTGTGGCGAAACAGGAAAACTCTCCGTTGGAACCTGTCCTGCAAGCTACCGTATCATGGTAAAACGGCCTCCGAACAACACTGTTGTTCCGGAAGAAGCCAAAGATGATGTATATGAAGTTGCTGATTCAGCATACACAATTCCATACGAATTGGAAGAAGCTGTCTGTCCGGTACACGGCAGCTGGTATCTGGAGCAGCTTGGAATTGTTACTACTCCAAATTCGGACAGTGAAAGCCTTGGACCTTCTGTTGATGATTTTATGAACGGCGGACAGTTTAATTATTCAAATGACGATTCGTCTGATGACTAGAAAAAAGGAGTATCCTTCCATAAGCAGTTTCTGAATGAAACCATCTTATTGGGAGATACTCCTTCTTTATTTCATTTGTTATCTATCATCCCATTCGTTCTGCTACTTCTTCATTTTCGGATCACATAATAAAGAAGCAATGTAGCCAAAAATCAAAGCTGCCGAGATACCAACTGCACTGGCCTTAAATCCTCCCGTAAACAACCCGATGGCTCCTTTTTCGTCCACAGCTTCTTTCACGCCCTTCCACAAAACATTTCCAAAACCAGTCAGAGGAACAGATGCACCCGCACCCGCAAACTCCATGAAAGGTTCATATAATCCTACTGCTCCCAGCACAGCTCCGGTACACACCAGTATTACCATAATTCTTCCTGGCATCAGTTTTGTTTTTTCCATTAAAATCTGTACCACTACGCAGATAAGTCCACCTATTATAAACGCCTTTATATAGTCCATATCTTCTTCTCCTTACACGCTTTCCAAAATAATACCATGCGCAACACCCGGAACCGATTTTCCTTCATTGAAGCTGACCGGAGATAACATTGCGCCTGTGGGAATAAATAAAACTCTGTTCCATCGTTTCTTCTCCAGCTGTTTTAGGATATAACAGCACAACACCACCGCAGAACAGCCGCATCCGCTTCCTCCCGCATGGGTATCCTGTGTACTTTCATCATAAATCATCAGTCCGCAGTCCATGTGGTTTTTACTGATATCAAATCCCTTGTCTTTCAATAATTCCAATAGAATTGTCTGCCCTATATTTCCAAGATCACCGGTAATAATCATGTCATAGTATTTTTCATCTACATTTAGATCCATAAAATTTGCATAAATCAGATCTGCTGCTGCCGGAGCCATGCACGCTCCCATGTTCATGCTGTCCTTCACTCCGTAATCCACGACTTTTCCTGTGGTAATTCCTGCAATCTTCACCAAAGACTTTTCCTTTCCGATAATCACGCTTCCGCATCCGGTAACCGTCCACGATGCTGACAGCGGTCTCTGGTTGCCATATTCCAAAGGAAAACGAAACTGTTTTTCTGCTCCTGCAAAATGGCTCGATGCCAGTGCAATTACCCTGTCCGCATATCCGGCATTCACGCACATGGAAGCCAGTGCCATGGATTCCCCCATGGTGGAACATGCCCCATACAAGCCAAACAAAGGGATGTCAAATTCCTTAATTCCAAAGGTAGTTCCAATCAGCTGTCCCAGCAAATCTCCTGCAAAAATATACCGTATCTCATCCGCAGTCAGATTCGCCTTCTTTAATAATTTATTTACCGTAAGAGTCTGCAGGCTGCTCTCTGCTTCCTCCCATGTATTCATCCCAAACATGGGATCTTCATTGATTTCTTCAATCAGATGTCCTAACGGTCCTTCCCCTTCTTTTTTTCCGGCAATGCAGGCAGAAGTCTGTATATATGGTGGATTCTTAAATAACAGACTTTGCTTTCCGGCCATCTGCCTATTTTCTTCCATTTTTTAACCTCCAAATCCTTTTTGATAGTATTTGGAGATTCTGGATATTTATGAGAAACAAATTTTTCCATAAAACATATCAAAAGTCATAGTAAAAAAACCGTCACAAACGAGTTGTGACGGTTTGCAAACTCAATATAACTTTTCATTACATAATAACGTGAATCCAGCCCTTCGGTGCTTCAATACGTCCCATCTGGATTCCTGTCAATGTATCATACAACTTCTTTGTTACCGGTCCCATTTCTGTCATGCCGCTTGGAAAACAAATCTCCGTTCCGTGGTCAACAATCTTTCCAACCGGTGAGATAACTGCCGCTGTTCCACAAAGACCACACTCTGCAAAATCCTTAAGTTCATCCTTGCGAACCTTTCTCTCTTCCACTTCCAGTCCCAGATAATCCTTGGCAACAGTCAGCAGAGAGCGTCTTGTGATGGAAGGAAGAATTGTATCCGACTGTGGTGTTACTACCTTGCCATCCTTTGTTACGAAAAGGAAATTCGCTCCGCCTGTCTCTTCCACATAAGTTCTGGTTGCAGCATCCAGATACATATTCTCATCATATCCTTCATTATGGGCATCCACAATGGCATAAAGGCTCATTGCATAGTTAAGACCTGCCTTAATATGTCCTGTACCATGAGGTGCAGCACGGTCATAATCACAGACACGGATGGTAAGAGGCTTAACACCACCCTTAAAATATGGTCCGACAGGTGTTGTAAATACTCTGAACTGATACTCCTGCGCAGGCTTTACACCGATAACAGGACTGC
>JAQXXN010000034.1 GCA_029226085.1 Thermoflexaceae bacterium | reverse complement strand
AAATGTTTTTGGTTATGTTTATTCATATGGTAATCCTTTCTGACAGACAGATAACCATATGAGATTGTATCAAAAACTATGTGCAAGAGTAAATTCCACTTTTGGTATAAAATGATGGAATTTAAAAATTCACTTTACGATAAAAGATTTTATTTTGATATATTTGTTAATAATAAAATTGACATTTGTATCGAAATAAAATATCATATCGATATATAAGTAAAATACAGGAGATGATAGAGTGGAAATTAATCAAGTGATTTTAGTGGAAATAAAACGGAATAACAATATGATTACAACTTCACAGGTAGTTGCATTAGGATTTTCCAGAGCTTTATTATCAATATATGTAAAAGAAGGTTTGTTAGAACGTGGTCGGCAGGGGGTGTATCTATTGCCGGATTCTGTTCATGACGATATGTATACCTTGATGCTTCGGTCGGAAAAGATTGTTTTTTCCCACGATACCGCATTGTTTTTAAATGGATTATCTGAAAGAACTCCTTTTGAGCATTCGGTAACCATCCCAAGTAATGCGGCATTATCTCAACAATTAAAAGAAGAATGCAAATGTTATTATATAAAACCAGAATTGTATTCTTTAGGCATGGTATGGAAAAAAACCACTTTTGGTAATAAGGTACGTTGCTATGATGCAGAGCGCACAATCTGTGATTTGCTACGTTCCAGAAGTAGAATGGATGAGGAAACAGTTATAAGTGCAGTGAAAAATTATGTGAATTGTAAGAATAAGGATTTGAATCGATTGGCTGTTTATGCTGAAAAGTTCAAAGTAAGCAAGGTTTTAAAGAGATATATGGAGGTGTTGCTATGAGCTCTAAAGCTATGAGCCTAAAAGGAAGAATTAGGAATTATGCCAAATGTAACCATATAGCAGCTCAGGTAGTTCTCCAAAATTATATGTTTGAATGTTTTCTTGCAAGGTTGTCAGAATCCAGTTATAGCGAAAAATTTGTTGTGAAGGGCGGAATGCTGATAGCTGCTATTGTCGGATTGGATACTAGATCTACGATGGATTTAGATACAACACTTCGCAATCTGCCACTTACGGAAGAAAAAATAGTAGAGGCACTAAATCAGATATGTAAAATTGATATGAATGATGATGTCTTTTTTTCAGTAATTTCTATTGAACCAATTCGTAAAGATGATATATATGGTGGATATTGTGTACGTTTAGATGCAGTGTACGATACAATCATTACACCATTATCAATTGATATTTCTTCAGGAGATATAATTACGCCTGAGGCTGTAAAGTACGAGTTTAAAGGGATATTTGACGAAGATATTAGAATCAGCTTATGGGGATACAGTATAGAAACGGTTATAGCTGAGAAAGTGGAAACAATCTTGAGACGAGGTATATTTTCTACGAGACCGAGAGACTTTTATGATGTTTATATACTTGGGACAACTCAGGATTATGATAAAGGAATTTTTAAGGAAGCATTGCAAGCGACAGCTGAACACCGTGGTAGTATAGAATTGATTGCAGATGTGGAAGGAATTCTAAAACAAATTTCTGAAAGTTCTGACCTTAGAGATATGTGGATAAAATATCAGAAAAAGTTCGAATATGCAAAGGATGTTTCATATGAGAATGTTTTGGAAGTTTTAAGAAGAATTGTACTGTAAGATAAAAAGAGAAATATAATTCTGCAATCATTTATAGCAGGTAATTTGCCTGGATAGCCAATAATGACTAAATTGACATATGCGGATATAAAACATATAATTAGTCTAGTAAATAAAACCGAGATATATAAGGCTTTTTCTTGGACGTAATTATATAAAAAATAACGTGAACCAATAAATTTTTACAAATGCAGGAGTGATGTACCATGGAACAAAAGAAAATCCTGATTGTCGGAATCATGAATGAGACAACCAATGATATCAATGTATGTCTTGGAAAGTATTTTACCGTGCAGCTGTGCTTCGGCGGACCGGGTGTACTGGATGGCATGATGAAGATTGTTAAGCCGGATCTGGTATTAATCAATCTGGTCGAGTATTATGTGGAGGCAGCAGGTGCATTCCATCTGCTTTCGAAGGAATACAAGGAAACACCGGTAGTCACCATCGGAAACAGCAGGGAATATGAGATGTTTCTTCCTTTTTATCAGGGAGAACAGTTTGAAAATCTGGAACGTCCGGTTTCCAAGATAAATGTTCTAAGAAAATGCTGTTATCGGATGAAAGTGGATCCGGATTCCATGAATTTTGTAAAGAAAAAACAGATTCTTATTGTGGATGATGATGCAATGTGGCTTCGTACGGCAAAAGAGTGGCTTAAGGATAAGTATGAAGTGACACTTGCAACGTCAGGTACACAGGCCATGACAGCAATCGGAAAGAAGAAGCCGGATTTAATTCTTCTGGATTATGAAATGCCGGTCTGCAATGGCAAGCAGGTCTTTGAAATGATATGTGCGGATGAATTTACGAAGGAGATTCCTGTGGTGTTTCTGACCGGGGTATCGGATAAAGAACATATTGCAGAGGTACTGATGTTAAAACCGGCAGGCTATCTTTTAAAACCTGTGGCATATCAGAAACTAGTTGATGTCCTCAAAAATGAATTAAGTGAAAAGTGAGGACAGAACAGTTATGGATGATAAAAAGAGTAAAGATAATGTATTTACAATAGTAAAAATAGTTTTTCTTGTCATGCTGACAGGGGTTTTCCTGTATCTGATTCTTGGAGAAATTCTTTTGCCCCGGGATGTATCACCCGGTAAGGAGTGGTGTGAGGAATTTGAAGCAGAGTGGATTTTGATAAGAGAGGATGGAAGTACCACGGAGGTTGAAATCCCAGGTCGGTGTGATGCAGAACGGCAGGAAGTAATTACTGTCCAGACAACACTTCCCGAAATTTCAGAGCATGATACCTGTATGTGTATTCGAAGCTTAAAACAGGAAATGAAAATCTATGTGGACGGAGAACTCCGTGAAAGTTATTCTACAAAGAATGCCCGGTGGTTTGGAAAAACAAGTGCCGTGGCAAATGTCTATCTTGAACTGACGCCGGAGGATTCAGGTAAGACACTTAGGATACAGACACAGACGGATACGGATTATACCGGTGTATTTTATCCGGTATATATTGGCAGTACAATGGGAATCTGGAAGGATATTTTCAAACGTTCTGGCGGAGAACTGGTTGTTGCCTTTTTTACATTATTTCTGGGATTAGCCAGTATAATTTGTGGGATTGCTTTAAAAACGTGCTATCACAGGCAGAATGAGCTGGATTATCTGGGACTTGGTGTATTTCTGGCAGCAGTATGGCTTATTACCAATTCACCGTTTCGTCAGGTGATTTTTCCGAACATTTCCATCATAAATGATATTCCGTTTTTTATGATTATGCTGATGCCTATGCCGTTTCTCATCTTCATGAATAGTATACAGAA
This sequence comes from Thermoflexaceae bacterium, assembly GCA_029226085.1. GTDB lineage: Bacteria > Bacillota > Clostridia > Lachnospirales > Lachnospiraceae > MGBC120314. Next base: position 4,015 of record JAQXXN010000034.1, on the reverse strand, counting down.
TGGAAGATACAGGCGCTTTTATCTAATTCTATGTGTTCTGATTATTGTAGATTTTTTTGTGTGTACCACATCCCATGTGGCAGGATGGGTGGATTTTGCCGATACCATTGTTCTGATGTCGGGTGTTTGTCTGTTATTCATTGTTCTTATGGGAGCAACTGTCATAATGGATATAGCAGGGCACAACTTAAAGGAGTATCCGTGGGTTGCGGTAGGACTGCTGGGAGCCTCTGTGGCGGCATGCATACAGATTGTCCTGTATTTTCAGAGAACGATTCCGTTTAATGGAATTATTTTGTCACTGGGACTTGTTTTCCTGCTTCTTATGGCAGTTGTTAATACAGTACAGAGTATTATTTTCATAGATAAGGAAAAACAAAAGGCGGTTCTTGCCAGTGAGGCCAAAGCTCGTTTCCTTGCCAATATGTCCCATGAGATCAGAACACCGATTAATGCAGTCCTTGGAATGAATACCATGATTTTACGGGAAAGTAAGGATGCAGAGATTAAGGGATATGCAATGGACATACAGAATGCAGGACAGAGTCTGCTTGCACTCATTAATGATATTTTGGATTTTTCCAAGATTGAGTCCGGGAAAATGGAACTGATTCCCGCAGAGTATGATTTCAGCAGTATGATACATGATATTTCCAACATGATGACAATGAAGGCAGAAAATAAAGGACTTCAGATGAACATTCATGTGGACAGGGAGCTTCCATCCCGTCTTTTCGGAGATGAGATAAGAATCCGCCAGATTTTAATTAATCTGTTAAATAATGCGGTAAAGTATACCAATGAGGGAAGTGTGACACTGGATATTACGGGAACGGCAAGGGATGATACGGTAATATTGAATTTTGTGGTAGAAGATACAGGAACTGGAATCAAATCCGAGGATATTCCTAAATTATTTGCAGCTTTTGAACGGATAGAGGAAAAAAGAAATCGGAACATCGAAGGAACAGGTCTTGGAATGAGCATTGTGGTTCAGCTTCTGGATTTGATGGGAAGTGTTCTGCATGTGGAAAGCGAATATGGAAAAGGAAGCAGATTTTCTTTTTCTTTAAAGCAAAAGATTATGTGTGAGGAACCTATTGGAAATCTGGAGGAAAGAATCCGTAAGCAGGCTACGGAGTACAGCCACGAGGCTCTTTTTACTGCACCGAAGGCAAGAATTCTTGTAGTAGATGATAATGCGGTAAACCGTAAAGTATTTGTTAATCTTTTGAAAGAAACAAAAATACGTGTGGAGGAAGCTTGTGGAGGAGAGGAATGTCTGGAAAAGGTATTTTCCAAACATTATGATGTTATTTTCATGGATCATATGATGCCGGATATGGATGGAGTGGAAACACTTCACAGATTGCGTGATAATCATGAGCATCCATGCCAGGATACACCAGTGATTGTTCTGACAGCAAATGCCATCTCGGGGGCGAAGGAAATGTATCTTGCGGAAGGTTTTGACGGATTTCTGTCAAAACCGGTTATTCCGGAAAAGTTGGAAATGCTGATAAGGAACCTTTTACCGAAGGAACTTCTTTCCACGGAATCAGATGGACAAAACCATGGAATGCAAATGATTGGTTTGGATAAGCAGCACAGGAGCGGCGATAAAGAACTTCCATTGATTGATGGCGTAGACTGGGATTATGCGTTAATGCATTTTCCAAATAAGGAGTTTCTGCTGGAAGCCATGGAAGACTTTTATCAGGAACTAATGCCGGATGCGGATAACCTGGAAGAAGCCTTCCGGAAGATGAAAGAAAATCATCAGGACATGGAAAGTCTGGAACAATACCGTATCAAGGTTCATTCCATGAAAAGTGCTGCAGCGCTTGTTGGAATACTGCCTCTTTCCGGTGTCGCAAAGATGCTGGAAAATGCAGCGCATGATAGAAATTACGAAGTCATCCGGACAATGACAATTCCGTTCCTTGCAGAGTGGAGAAGCTATAAGGAAAAACTTAAAGTCTGCATTCCGGATAAAGAAGAAAAAACCGTACTGGAGGATAGAAATATTCTTCGGGGTTATCTGGAGATTTTAAAAACTGCAATTGAAGATTTTGATACGGATAAAGCAGATGAGGTAATGGAGAATCTCAGACGGTATGAATTTGATGAGGAGATAAAAGAACAGATGGAACAGCTCGACAGGGCAGTGAAAAACCTGGATTCCGAGCAGGCTTTAACGATTATTGAAAAGATTTCGTTGTAATCTTTTTAAAAGTGTTTTATTATATATGATATGATTTCATAAAAGTTTATGGAGGAAAAGAAAAAATGAAAAAGAGATTATTAGCAATGGTCATGATGGCTGCAATGGTCATGACGATGCTTTCCGCATGTGGAAGCAAAAATACGGCAGCAGGAAATAATGCAACTGTGGAAGGTTCCTATGTAATCGGAATTTCCCAGTTCGCTGAGCATGGTTCACTGGATAACTGCCGTGAGGGATTCCTGGCAGGTCTTGCAGAAGCAGGAATTGTGGAAGGACAGAATCTTACAGTTATCTATGACAACGCACAGGCAGATCCGGCAACGGCAAGTACCATCGCAGACAGCTTTGTTTCACAGAAGGTAAACTTAATCTGTGGCATTGCAACGCCAAGTGCCATGACAGCGTATAATGCATGCCTGAATAATGATATTCCTGTTATTTACACGGCAGTTTCGGATCCGGTTGCATCCGGTCTTGCCAAGGAGGATGGCTCAAGTGTGGGTAATATTACCGGTACTTCGGATTTTCTTGCAGTAACGGAACAGCTGGAAATGATTCGTAAGATTATGCCGGATGCAAAGAAGATTGGTATTATCTATACAACAAGTGAGACCAATTCCGTAAGCACAATCGCAGAATATGAAAAGTATGCGGCAGATTACGGCTTTGAAATCGTGTCAACCGGTATTAACCAGATTAGTGAAGTAGAGCTTGCAGCAAAAGACATGGTAACAAAGGTTGACTGTATTACAAATCTTACAGACAATACAGTGGTTTCTGCACTTCAGACAGTTCTTGCAGCTGCCAATGAAGCCGGTATTCCGGTATTCGGAAGCGAAGTAGAGCAGGTTAAGGCAGGTTGCGTAGCTTCCATGGGTCTTGAGTATTATGAACTTGGCAAGCAGACCGGTGCCATGGCAGCAAAGGTATTAAAGGGTGAGGCAAAAGCATCCGAAATTAATTTTGAAGTAATTTCCGAGGCAAGTCTTTATGTCAATACTGCCGCAGCAGATAAAATCGGTCTGGCTCTGGATGAGGAATTTGTAAAGAATGCTTACCAGAAGTTTGATGAGATTATTGTGGAATAAGAAATGTTTCTGTAAGTCCTGAAAGAAGGACAATGGATAAAAAGTGGTTTAATGAATGAGAAAGAGTCCGGGAGAGCTGCATTTGCAGCTGACCGGGCTTTTTTTAATGTGTGTAATGAAAATTGGGGTTTGTGGAGTAAGTGACGGATGTCCGGGGTGGCAGCGGCAGAGGATGGTTTCTATCTGTGCCAAGGCGGTATGTGGGTTACGAATTGTGGTTTTCTAACACAATACATTTCATTTGTTGACAAGTGACGAGACCGCCTGCAAATGCTCATCCATGAGCAAGTGCAGGCTCAATCCGCCGTCCTGGCGGATTGCCTCTGGGGATTCTATGTATTGTGTAAGAAAAGCCTACAATTCTTCACAAACATACCGCCTTGGCACAGATAGAAACCATCCCCTGCCACTGTCACCCCGGACATCCTGTTTTATCTCTCTATTTAAAAGAGCTTTGTTTTTCTGTTTTTTGGAAAAAGCCCAAAATGTTTTGTTTGTGAAGGTTGCGGCTCAGAGGGTTCTCCTGCCGGATGTGGGTAGACTGTGGAGGGCTGTCATAGAGAACACGAGAGGGTATGCTTTTTGAGAATTGTTGCTCTTTTCTTACACAATACCTCCATACCCAGAGGCAATCCGCCAGGACGGCGGATTGAGTCTGCTTTGCCCATGGATGGGCATTTGCAGACGACTCGTCACTGGT